>CAMCBY010000369.1 GCA_945873015.1 Klebsiella pneumoniae | reverse complement strand
TTCGCACCTACGCAGGCCGCCTGCCGTCTGCGCTCAATGGCCCGTGGCAGCCACGTTGTCACTGCCTTGTGCGCCGATAAAGCCGCTCAGCAGTTCGTCGACCACCGGGTAAATCTTGCGCAGTTCGTTAGGATTGCTGACGCCGCTGCGGCCGTCGCTCCAGACCTTTTGCGAGACAAAACCACCATCGGCAGAGAGCGGAATCTTGCGCCGCGCCTGCAGCGCGACCGAGTAGGAGTAATAGCCATAGGTGCTCGTCACCGCAGTCAGCTTGACGCGCAATTGTCCGACTGCGGGGTCGTTTTGCGCGGCCGCATCGTCGGCCACTTCCAGCCCGGCGGCGGTGAGTCTGTCCTCAACCTGTTTGCGTAGCTCGTTCGCTGTCAGGCCGTAGCGAGCAAAGTCGGTTGGCACACCCTCAACCGCGACGTTCATGCGGTGCATACCGCGCAGCGCGTGGGACGAAAACTGTTCGGCGGCCGCGTGCTGCGACACCGCGCACAGGGTGACAACAAGCAGCGCGAGCCGCGCGCCGCGGGAGAACGAACGAGACAGTAAATACATGGGTTGAAACTCCGTCAGAACAGGCGCCGCTCGGCGGTCGCGCGCGACCACATGAGAGCGACATAAACGAGCGTGATGGCGCTGAAGCAGATCAGCGACCACTCAGCGATGGAAAGCGAGAACAAGGTCCAATCGACTGCCGCACATTCGCCGGTGCCGATAAAGGCCTGTTTGATGACCTGCGCGAGCGGAAACTGTTCGAGCATGTATTCCAGGCCCGGGCCGCAGGCCGGCACCTGATCTTCCGGCAGATGCTGCAGCCAGGTCTGACGCGCAGCGATACCTGCACCGGTCAGCGCGGCGATCGTGGTCAGCGTGCCATACACAAACACGCCGCTGCGTCGTGGTCCGTGCAGCGCGCCGAGCGCGGTGACGATGACGACCGCCATAAAACACAGTCGCTGAAAGATACACATCGGGCAGGGCTCGATGTGCTCGACGAATTGCAGGTAATAGCCAAAACCCAGCAGTGCGACACAGCCGGCGGCGGTGAGCGCGAACAACACACGCGGATTCAGATTCGACACAGAGCACTCCGGATTCAAGCGTTGCGACTATTGTAGCCCGCAACGCCAAGGCCCGAGCCAGCACGCACTTCGTTGAGATGGACGATGATGCGCGGTTCCAGCCAGTAACGGGCGCGCCCCGGCGTGTTGCCGGTAACAAAACCGACATGTCCGCCGTGCGCTGCGAGTTCGAGGCGCACGGCGGCGCCGAGTTCGGTCGCTTTGGGGATGGCATAAGCGGGCACAAACGGATCGTCCTCGGCATGCAGGATCAGGGTCGGCACGGCAATGCCGCTGAGAAACTGCGCGCAACTTGCGCGGGCGTAGTAGTCATGCACATCGCGAAAGCCATGCAGCGGCGCCGTCACCGCGTCGTCAAAGCGCCAGAAGCTGTCCAGGGTGCGCACGTCTTTGACGCCGAGGAGATTGTCGCCGCGACCGAACTTGGCGGTGAAGCGCGCCTGCATGCTGCGCACCAGATGCCACTGATAGAGACGTGAAGCACCGCTTGCGAGGCGGTCGGCGCAGGCCGCCAGCGAGAACGGCGCCGAGACCGCGACGGCGGTCTGGAACGGCGTCGTGGTGCCGCTCTCACCCAGCCACTTCAACAGCACATTGCCGCCGAGCGAATAGCCGATGGCGGCGAACGGCGGCGCGCCATAGCGCCGGGTGATATGGCTGACGACCGCGGCCGCATCGCCCGTATCGCCCGAGTGATAGCTGCGTGGCAGGCGGTTGGGTGTGCCGCTGCAGCCGCGAAAATGCATCAGCACAGCGCGATAGCCGGCACCGTGCAGCGCCGCGAACATGGCGCGCACACAGGACGAATCTTGACTGCCTTCGAGGCCGTGCAATATCAGCACCCACGGCCCAATCTGGTCGGGGCTTGAGGTCAGATCGAGAAAATCTCCGTCAGGCAACTCGAGTCGTTCCTGGCTGAGCGGCGGGAGGTCGACATGCCGACACAGCGCCGCCCACAGCGTTGGCAAGTGGGGGCCCGGTAGCCACGGCGCGGGGGCGTAGTCCCGTGCCGGCAGGATGCGTCCGTGAGCGCCGTCAGGCACCGGTGGCTGAGTAGGGCAGGGGCAGGCTGTCGATGGCACTGTCGACATCG
This sequence comes from Klebsiella pneumoniae, assembly GCA_945873015.1. Lineage (GTDB taxonomy): Bacteria > Pseudomonadota > Gammaproteobacteria > JADJYF01. The sequence goes on along the minus strand of CAMCBY010000369.1, from coordinate 2,329 downwards.
TCAGCGAGATGCAGTGGGCCGCTATCGACATCGACTACCGCCAGCGCCTGGAAGTGACCCGCGTCCTGCACGGCGCACGACAATACCGTGCCGCGATGGGCGTTGTCCTGCCCGAGCAGGCGCGTGCCCGGTGCGGGCGCCGCAGGCGCAGCGATGCTGAGGCGTTGCATGCGGCGTTTGACCGTGCCGCGAAATTTTATGCGTGCGACGATTTCCTGACCGGGATAACAGCCTTTGTTGAAGCTCACGCCGGCGTGCAGATCGAGATTGAGTTCCTGCGGCAGGAACTCATCACTGAGCGTGTCATCGAGCAGTGCATCGCCGCGGGCGATATCGGTCAAACACGCAGCATTGGCGCTCTGCGCCGGCACACCGAGGGCGTCCCAGATCTGTGCGAGCACCGCACGCGGCCCCAGCAGCCAGCGCCGTTCGCCGTCGATGCCGCTGACTACCTCGGCATGGGTGGTGTCTGACGCGACTCCATCCAGCACCATGACGCCATGACTCGGCGTCAAATCCTCTATCTGCACTTTGGCGCGCAGTACGAACATGCGCAGACGCTTGATGAAGGCGGCGCCCTGTCCGGCAGGCAGCAATACAAACAGCGCTGCATCAGCGCCGCGCAACACGCGCGGCATGAACAATACGCGACCCTTGGGGCTGCACCACGCCGTCACCGCCGTGCTGCCGGTCGCAAACGCGCGCAGGTCGGCACTGAACTGGCCATGCAGAAAGTCATTAGCGTCTTCACCGCTGATGCGGATGACGGCCAATGCTGTGCGGGCAGATTTACACGGCGGCGTGACCGCCGCACCGTCGGCGGCGACCGCATCGCTGTTGATATAGGGATTGGTGCTGCTCATGGGCGTTGACCACTGCGGCCTGGCGGCGCTTCGCGCACGATGGTCGCGACCAGTGCCGCGAGTTCGGTGTCGTCGGAAGTTTCGCGACCGGTGAACCAGCCGTAGAGATCCATGTCAGTGGCGGCCAGCAGGCGCTCGAACGATGTCAGCGCCGGACCCGAGAGGTTTGCGCCGTGACGGTCGAGATGGCCTGTGAGCAGAAGATCCAGTTCGCGCATGCCGCGCCGGCAACGCCAGCGCAACTGATTGAGGTGGGTGCTGTCCACGCGCCGCTTACAGCGTGCGCGCCACCATCATCTTCTTGATCTCCGAGATAGCCTTGGCCGGGTTCAAACCCTTGGGGCAAGTCTTCGCGCAGTTCATGATGGTGTGGCAGCGATAGAGACGGAACGGATCTTCGAGCTCGTCGAGGCGCTCGCCGGTGGCTTCGTCGCGGCTGTCCACCAGCCAACGATAGGCCTGCAACAACACGGCGGGACCCAGGTAACGATCACCATTCCACCAGTAGCTCGGGCAACTGGTCGAGCAGCACGCGCACAAAATACATTCGTACAGACCGTCGATCTTCTCGCGATCTTCGACCGACTGCAGGCGTTCCTTGTCAGGCGGCGCCGGCGACTTGGTCTGCAGCCACGGTTTGATCGAAGCGTACTGCGCGTAGAAATGGGTCAGATCGGGCACCAGATCCTTCAACACCGGCATGTGCGGCAAAGGATAAATCTTGACCGTGCCGTTGACCGAGGTGGTGGCCTTGGTGCAGGCGAGGGTATTGGTGCCGTCGATGTTCATCGCGCACGAGCCGCAGATGCCTTCGCGGCAGGAGCGGCGGAAGGTCAGGGTCGGGTCGATTTCATTCTTGATGTAAAGAATGGCGTCCAGCACCATCGGCCCGCACTTGTCGAGGTCGATGACGTAGGTATCGGTACGCGGGTTTTCACCGCTATCCGGGTCCCAACGGTAGATCTTGAAGGTCTTCGCGCGCTTCGCGCCGCTGACCTGGCCGTAGGTCTTACCTTCGGTGACGCGGGAATTGGCGGGCAGCTTGAACTCAGCCATGACGGTATCCGTGCTCAGTAAGTACGTTTCTTCGGCGGCACCACGTCAACCTCATCGGTCAGCGTGTACATGTGCACCGGGCGGTAATCGAATACGACTTCGCCGCTGTCGGTGAGCGAAGTCAGGGTATGTTTGTGCCAGTTCTCGTCGTCTCTGTCGGGGTAATCCTCGCGCGCGTGCGCGCCGCGGCTTTCCTTGCGATTGGCAGCGGCGGCAATCGACACCATCGCGCAGCCCAGCAGGTTTTCGAGTTCCAGGGTTTCCACCAGATCGGTGTTCCACTTCATGGACCGGTCGGTGACCTTTACATGCTTGAAGCCTTCATAGACTTCCTGCAGTTTCACAATGCCTTCTTCCAGCACGTCACCAGTGCGGAACACCGCAGCGTAGTTCTGCATGGTGCGCTGCAT
>CAMCBY010000368.1 GCA_945873015.1 Klebsiella pneumoniae | reverse complement strand
CCATTGCCAGCATCCAGCGGCTGACAAACATGGCGCGCGGGTCAGCGGTGCGGTGGAACAGTTCATGCGCCGTGAGGATGCCGGCGAGGGCGATGGCGAGCCCGCAGGACAGACCCGCGCCGAGGTAATCGACGAAGTTATTGTCAGCGCGCGCGGTCAGCACTGAATAGCCGCTGACGCGTTCGATGGTGGCGCCGAGACTCAGCACATCATGTAAGGCGGTTGCCCATAGAAACACCGCGCCCAAGACCAGCAGCGCGGGAAACAGACTGTATAGCGCGGCGTCGAGCAGGTGCGGATGGGCGTAGCGCGGTGCGCGCTGGGTGCGCGGGCTCAATGCATCGGCACCTATCCACAGCACCACGCCGGCAATGAGGCCCGACCACATCCAGCCGCCACCGGCCAGCAGGCCGAGCGCGGTGATGGCGACCAGTAAATGCGTCGCAAAGAAACTCAGGTGTCTGCCCATCGTGTATGCCCCCTCGACGTTCGCATAACGCTAGCCGAACGCCGCGCAGCGCCATTGACGGTGATCATATCTTGCAGGTCGTGAAGCGGCTGACATTTGCCGCTCTGTGCGGTGTGGAAGGGGAGTGTGCGGCAACCCGTTGCGCAAAAAAATGGGAGCCGAAGCTCCCATTGTCTCAAACCGGTGTGCTGCTCAGGCGTGCTTGGCCTTGCGACGCATGCATCCAAAGCCGACCAGGCCCGCGCCAATCAGGGCCAGGGCGCTGGGTTCCGGAATCGGCACGTTGGAAACGTTGACGGTCGCGCCGTCCGGCTGTTCTCCCGCGCCGGTACCGACTTCACCCAGGAACAGCGCTTCTGTGCCGGTCAGCACAATAGGCGACGCAAAGCCCAGTTTGAGTACGCCACCATCGCCGAGGGTCAGCCAGCCAGACACGTTGTCAGTATTGAATGAGCCAGGGAACGAGCCGTCGAGCACATTTAAAGTGGAGAGTGCCACGTCGATAACGTTGGCGGCCGACGAGCCAACCGTGGGTCCGGGGCGGCCGACTGTCGGCTGAAAGTTCGTGTCGATGGTTGGCCGAATGGCACCGGTGGTGAAAACCGACACCGAGGCGAAGACGTGATCGCCAGCGGTGGCAAAGTTGCCGTCCAGGTCGAGGATCGCGAAATCGAGATCGAATCCGGAGAAGACTCCCGGTGAACCGCCTAAGCCGCTGTTGCTGTCAGAAACGGTGATGGATGCGATTTGGGTCAGGCCGAGTCCACCCAGAGCGCCGCGGAAGAGGGTGGTTTGCCCGATCACGCCTTCGTTGGTGAAGGTCAGTGGGACGGCGCTGGCGGCCATGCTCGACAAGCCGAGCAGCAATGAAATGACGGTACGCTTCATGGTCATGATCCTCTAGGGCTAGTGCCTGGTGACGATTCGGTGGTCAGAAGCCCGCCAGCGCGGTTAAGCGGTGGCAGCGTCTCTAGCGCGACACTTGCAAGTATCGGGCCAGCGCAACAATGCCTCGATATTTCAGCAACTTGAAAGCACGCTGAGAAAAAGACCACGAGCCCGACGCGTTCCAGTGTAAAAAATCGTGACATTGCCTGCCGCTGGTGTACCTGTGATCCCTTCGATCAGCGCCGGGCGGCGGCAAAATATCTCTGCAATTTAGAACCTTAGAGCCGTAACCCGGGTTTGTAAAAAATTGCAGACACGGTCTCCATCAGGATCTGCGGCCAAAGAAAATCAGTCACCATCCCGCATTGGGTTCAAGCTCAAAGCATGGGGCAATCAGTCGAATTAGCTGGCGCTATGCTGAGGTGGACCGAGCATGGCCGCCCACTAGTGCGGCGTCCCGCGCAGAACTTGCTAGCGGTTACACTGAATTGCCCCCACGCTTCCCGGAGCAGTACCGCCATGCTTGAACTCATGCGTCTCAGCGTCGCCGAACAGGCGCGTCTCATCCGTCAGGGCGAGGTGTCGCCGGCGGAAATGCTGGAGGCGGCGATCGCCGCCATCGAAAAATTCAACCCGCAACTCAATGCGGTCGTGCTGCCGATGTACGACATCGCCCGGCAGGCCATCAAAACCCTGCGTGGCGATGAACCGTTCGGTGGAGTGCCGCTGCTGTTGAAAGACATGTGCGCTGAATACGGCGGCACGCCGCTGACCGAAGGTTCGCGTTTTCTCAAGGGTTATATCTCGCCCCACGACAGTGAACTGGTGGCGCGTTATCGCCGCGCCGGTTTTATCGTGGTCGGCAAAACCAATTCGCCGGAATTCGCCTCCAAACCCACCACCGAACCCGAACTCTACGGCGCCACGCGTAACCCCTGGGATCTCACACGCTCACCGGGTGGTTCTTCCGGCGGCGCCGGTGCCGCGGTGGCGGCGGGCATGGTGGCGGTCGCCCATGCCAATGACGGCGGTGGTTCAACGCGGCTGCCAGCCTCGGTATGTGGACTGGTGGGGCTCAAGGCCACGCGCGGACGCAATCCGCTCGGCCCCGACTATGGTGATGTCGGCGGTGCGGGGCTGTTGTCCGAACACGTAGTCACACGCAGTGTGCTCGACAGCGCCTTGTTGCTTGACGTCACGGCCGGCGCCGACCTCGGTGCGCCGCATTTTCCGCCGCCGCCGTTACGTTCGTTTGCGTCCGAGGTCGGTGTCGATCCCGGTCGTCTGCGTATCGCTTTCAGCACCCAGCCGATCACGCCGACGCCAGTGCATGCTGATTGTCAGAACGGGGTGCGCGATATCGCCGCGCTGTGCGCGAGCCTTGGCCACCATGTCGAAGAAGCCAAGCCACAAGTCGATGGTGAGCATTTCAATGAATTTTTCACCACCATCTGGTTAGGCATGGTGACGTGGATGATTCGCGACTGGAGCGCACGACTCGGCCGTACACCGAGCCCCGACTATTTCGAAAAGCACACCTGGAAGATGTTCGAGTTCGGTCAGCAGCTTCGCGCTGCGGATTTCCTCAAAGCGGTGCACGACATGCAGCGTTTTGCGCGCGAGGTCGCACCGTTTTTCCAGAAATACGATGTATGGCTGACGCCGACCATACCGGAGCCGCCGGTGCCGCTCGGTTATTTCGACTTCGACCGCAATGCGCCGCACCAGGCCACTGAACGCATGGAAAGTTTTCCGCGCTTCACCGCCATCGCCAATGTCACCGGCCAACCGGCGATTTCGTTACCGCTGTGCTGGAATGAAGCGGGGCTGCCCATCGGTATGCAGTTGATGAGCCGTTTTGGCGACGAAGCGACCTTGTTCCGATTGTCCGCGCAACTCGAAGGCGCGCGACCATGGGCGGCACACAGACCCCGTCTGGATTGACACTGGAACTGCGCGCGATGCGCCCAGTGCGCGCGGCGCGGGCGATCACGGTATGGCGGGCGATGCGCCCGCCGTTCCTGTTGCTGAGCGTGGTGTGTGTGCTGCTCGGGGTGGCGGTGGCTCGGCGCCTGGGTGCCACACCGGCGCTGCTTGACGTGGCGCTGGTGCTAGGCGGCGCGCTGGCCGCGCATACCAGTGTCAACTTGTTCAACGAATACGAAGACGCGCGCAGCGGCCTCGACCAACATACGCAGCGCACGCCCTTCAGTGGTGGCAGCGGCGCACTTATCGACGATCCACAGGGAGCACACGCGGTGCGCGGTGCCGCGCGCGTCATGCTGACCATCACCTTGCTGGTGGGCTTCGCTTGCGTGGCGCGACACGGCTTGCTGGTGGTGCCGATAGGTGTGTTGGGCGTACTGCTGGTGCTGACCTATACGCCGTGGATCAATCGCCATCCGCTGTTGTGCCTGCTGGCACCGGGACTCGGCGTCGGGCCGTTCCTGGTGTTGGGTGTGGTGGCGGTGATCTGCGAACGTTTATCACTGCTCGCGCTGTCGGCCGCACTGGTGCCGGGCCTGCTGGGCAGTGGACTGTTACTCGCCAATCAGTTTCCCGACATCGAGGCCGACCGCGGTGTCGGGCGACGGCATGTCGCCATCGCCTATGGCCTTGGGTGTGCGCGCCGGGTGTTCGCTGCACTGGTGCTGGCGACGGTCATGGTAGTGGTGGTGGCGGTGACCACTCACCTGTTTCCACTGCCCGCGCTGTGGGCGCTGTTGCCCCTCAGCGCGACACTGCCGACCTTCATGGTCTTACGCGGTACGCCATCCAGTGTGGCACTCACGCCGTATCTCGCCAGCAATGTGGCTGCCACCCTGCTGACACCGTTGACCCTCGCCGTTGTCTTGTGGCGCGCCTGAACACCAGGCCTCGGCACAGCGGCGTGGGCGCAGCGCTTTACGATGAGCGCAGAACCGCGCGCTACCAGGGATGCAACTGCACCGGTAGTGAGGTGTAGCCGTGAATGATGTTGGAGCAGACCCGCGTCGGTTCTCCCATCACTTCCACGGCGCGAAAACGTTTCATGATTTCTTCCCAGGCGATCTGTAGCTGCAACTCACCGAGGCGATAGCCGACACAATGGTGGGTGCCGAAACCGAACGACAGATGGCGACGCGGGTTGCTGCGGTCGATGATGAACTGGTCCGCT
>CAMCBY010000367.1 GCA_945873015.1 Klebsiella pneumoniae | reverse complement strand
GTAAAATCGACCCAGGTCGCGACGCCCAGCGCGTTGGCGGTGTTGCCATCACCAATGCGCAGCACCGAGTTCACACCACCGTCGAAATAGCTGTCGCCAAGGCCAGCAGCCGAGGTATAGCGGTACAGCGCGCCGCCGTTCAGTTCGTCGATGTAGTACATGCGACCGGCCGCATCGAACTGGATACCTTCGTGCGAGACACGGGCAATGGCGTTGCGATGCACGTTGTCGACGGTGCCGGTCGGCTTGAGCGGGTTGGTCACTTCAAACAAACGACCGAAGGGGCTGGTGGAACCAGCAGCGTTGGTTTCCCAGCTCTCTTCGGCAGTGATGAAGGTGCCCCACGGGGTCCAGTAGGAAGCATCGAAAGCGACATGCGACGCCGCCGACGGTGCGGCAGCCGGGCTGCGCCAGATGGTGCTGGTGGTGCCGTTGGTGAGGTCATGGCGCATGATGCCGGACTGGCCGGTTTCGAACACGGTATACAGATAACGGCCGGCATCCGGACCATTCTCATTGGTCGTGATCATGTCGAAGTTGCCGCTGTTGAACTGGCCGAGGCCGAGTTGCACATTGCGCTCGACGATGGTGCGCTGGCTGAACTGCGGGCTGGACAGCGTGATGGGCGTGGCTTCACCTGCGCCACCGACCGGGATCGGGCCGGCCGAAGCAGGCAGGGCGGTGAAATTATCAAACTCGGTGTTGACGGCGAAAGCATGGGACGACGCGAGCGCAAAAGCGATGGCGAGCGCGACCTTGGTTGGCTTGAACATTAAAACTATCCTCCACTGGATTTTCAGACATTTGATATGACTGGGCGGCTCGCGCATCGCACCTGACTCCCGGCTGCGTTCTTATGACGACAGTCGCGGCAGCGGCACAGTTGGGCGCAGGTCACTTTCGTGGAGGCGATACTGGGGGGTGCTTGTTGCGTAGGGTTGACGTCAGCGTGACGTCAGCACGGCGTTTGCGTGACAACTGCGCGTCACACAATCTTCCACGTGTGCGACACGCGGGGCGTCGTCAGAAAAATCTCTGGCTTTGAATCAGTTTGTCACACCGACACGGCACGGCGCAGTGCATCCAGCAGTTCGGTCATCGGCACCGGCTTCAAGAACAGATGCGCAACGCCCAGCTCGCTGGCACGCGTCGCGTCGACCCTGTCTGCAAGCCCGGTGCACACGATCACCGGCAGTTGCGCGTGGCGCTCGCGCAAGCTCGCTGCGAGTTCAAGACCCGTCATGCCCGGCATGGTCTGATCGGTAATCAGCACATCAAACTCGGCGTCAGGCTCAGCCGCCCACTCGCGCGCCGCACGCGGATCGGTAAACCCTTTGACAGCGAACCCTTCGACTTCCAGCCATTCGCACAGAAACTGCACGATAGTCGGTTCATCATCGACCACCAGCACGCGGGTCTCGGGCCGCGATGCCGCCTCGACCGCATCGGCAACAGGAGTTGCCACGTCCGGTGTCGGCGCAAGGTCACCGGCGCGCAGCAGCACGCGCATGACGGTGCCGACACCCGCGTTTGAATCGACCAGCACATGACCGCCAACGCGGTGCACGATGCCATGCAGAACCGACAGGCCCATGCCGGTGCCCTTGCCGACTTCTTTGGTTGAATAAAACGGTTCGAAAATGCGCGGCAGGGAATCAGCGGCAATGCCGCTGCCTGAATCACTGACCGCCAGTTCCACATAGTCACCATCGAGCGCGCGATGACAGGCTGCGCAAACACCATCGAAGTGGTGTGGCGCGCGCAACGCGATTTTTATCTCGCCATGTTCGTCGATGGCATCGCGCGCGTTAAGGGTGAGATTGAACAACAGTTGCTGCAGGTCGGTCGCGCCGATACGCACCGCCGGCGGTTGTGCATCAATATGCGTGACGATGCGTATGGTCGCCGGGATCACCGCCTGCAACATATGCACTGCGTCGCCGATACGCGGCACCAGGTCCAGCGCTTCGACTTCACCGGCCGGCGTACTGCGGCTGAAGTCGAGCAGCTTGCGCACCAGGTCGCGGGAATGTTCGGCAGCCTGCACGACGGTTTCGAGATACCTGCCGAGTTTGGCGTCTTCGGTCGGGCGCCCGAGCGCGAGATTGGCGAAACCGAGGATGGTCGCGAGACTGTTATTGAAGTCGTGGGCGACTCCACCGGTCAGTTTGCCGATAGCTTCGATTTTCTGCGTCTGCTGAAGTTGGTTCTCGAGCACGCGCTCGCGCTGTTCAACAGCGCGCTGTTCGGTGACATCTTCGAGTGTGCCGGCGAAACCGAGCACCCGGGAGTGCTCCCGAATCGGCGCAGCACGCACCCGGATGCGCAACTCGCCACCCTGCGGCAACACCGCACGCCACTCCATATCGTAGACGCCGTCAGGCTGTGCGACGAAAGCCTGCCAGCGCTGTTCGATACGTGGTCTGTCTTCATGATGCACAAGGTGCAGCCACGCGTAACCATTGGTTTGCCAATCGGCTTCCGAGCGCATGGCGATGATGGCGCTATTGCCGTAAACAATGGCGCCGTCCGCCGATGCGAGAAAGATGCCGAGAGGTGAATTCTCGACCACTGTCCGCAGCCGCGCCTCGCTTTCACGCAGCGCGAGTTCGGCGTTCTTGAGCTGGCTAATGTCCTGATGGGTGCCGACCGCGCGCAGCGCACGACCGTTCTCGTCACGCTCGGTGACGCGACCATTGACCAGCAGCCACACCCAATGTCCGTCCTTGGCGCGACAGCGCAGCTCCAATCGCAATTGCGCCTGTTCGCCTTTCAGATGGGCGACAAACTGTTGCCACGCCGCCGAGCGGTCGTCGACGTGATGCAGCGCCGCCCAGTCGCGGGAATAACGCGGCATCTCGTCGAGGCGATAGCCCAAGATGCTGGCGCAACGTTCGCTCCACGTAAATTCACCGGTGACTGGGTTCCAGTCCCACATGCCGAGCTCGGTCGCATCCAGCGTCAGTTCCAGCCATTGCTGGTTGGCGCGTTCGCGTTCTTCGGCGAGGCGGCGCTCATGGATATCCATCTGCAGTCCGATGATGCGCAGCGGGCGGCCATCGGCGCCGCGTTTCATGATGTGGGTGCGCGAGTTGATCCAGCGATAAGTGCCGTCGCGATGAGGGGTGCGGTATTCGATTTCGTAAGAATCAAGCTCACCGGCCAGCAGCCTGTCGACCAGCGGTCTAAAACGCTCGACGTCTTCCAGCAATCCGTCGCGGAAATAGGGTACGACCTCGCCTTGCGCATAACCACGCATGGCCGCCCAGCGGTCGTTGTAGACCCAGCTGTCGGCGGCGAGATCCCACTCCCACATGCCAATACCGCCGGCCTCCAGGGCGTAGCGCATGCGCGCCTCGCTTTCATGCACACGTTCGGCATGGGCCTTGCGGCGCAGTTCAGCGGCGGCGCGTGCTGCAGCGACTTTCACCAGTGCCTCCTGGTTCGCGTCGCTGGGGTGCGGGTGATCGTCGAACGCGTACAGGATGCCAATCGGGGCGCCGTCGTCATCGCGCAGCGACACACCGTAGTAGCTTTCCAGTCGTAGACCTGCAAACGGACCGCCCAGCTGGTAGGACAGCGATAGCCCGTTTCCGATCAGCGAGACGGCCTCGCCCGCGGCGAGAGTCGACTCGCAGGGTGTGCCGGCCAGCGCAATCTTGAATGACGGCCCGACCTCGCCGCCAGACCACACGCCCAGGGATTCGATCTGGGTGCCGCCATCGGTCAGGCGCGCGATACCGGCGCCACGGAAACCGAGACCCTGCGCCACCACGCGCGCAATACCGGCAAACACGCCGATATCGAAGTCTGGGCTGACCAGCGTCTCGTAGGCGATACGCTGGCGTTCGCGGGTGTTGCTATCCATATACTCTTTCGGGTTACAGGACCAGGAACAGTGCAGGCAACGAACAGTGCCATGCTGTCACCGTGCGCGCGATTATGCCATGCTCATTCCCGCGCGACCCCCGAGCCATAATAACGGGGGCGATGCCTGCAACGACACAGGGGGAGCCATGAATACACGCAATCAATTACTGTGCGCCTGGAGTGGCGTGGCATTCGCCGTGCTGTTCACTCTCGGCTTCTGGCCAATCACCCATTTCATGCCACCGCCCTCGCCCAACGCGAGCGCGCTCGATATCGCCACCATGTATCGCGAACACACCAACCAGATCCGCCTCGGGCTGCTGGTGATGATGGGCGCGTCGGGCTGCATCCTGCCATTCGCCGCCGTAATCTCGGCGCAGATGAAACGTATGGAAGATGCGCCTTCGGTGCTGACCTATCTGCAACTGGCGAGCGGCGCCCTTGGCGTGGTGTTCTTCATCGTGCCGTGTCTGTTGTGGAGCATCGCGGCATTTCGTCCGGAGCGCGATGCCGAACTCATCCAGCTGTTCAACGACGCTGGCTGGTTGATGTTCCTCATGCCGTTCACGACTTTTATTGTGCAGAACTTTGCGATTGGTCTGGCCATCCTCGGCGATCGCAGCGCGCAGCCGGTGTTCCCGCGCTGGGTGGCCTATTT
>CAMCBY010000366.1 GCA_945873015.1 Klebsiella pneumoniae | reverse complement strand
GTGCCAAAGAAACCACGCTGCAGCGCCTGGTCGGCGCCGATACCAATGGTGTGTACCGTCAGGCCGGCGTCATGGGCGAGTTCGGCCGCACGCAGCGGATCGATATCGCCGACGGTGTTGCGCCCGTCGGTCATGAGGATCATCACTTTATGCGGCGTGTTCTGTTCGCGCATACGTTTCACACCGAGGCCGAGCGCATCACCAATTGCGGTCTGACGGCCGGCCATGCCGATCATCGATTCGTCGAGCAGTTGCTGCACGGTCTGGCGATCGAAGGTCAATGGCACTTGCAGATAAGCCTGCTGGCCAAACAGGATGAGTCCCAGCCGATCGCCTACCCGCCGTGCAATGAATTCGCGTGCCACCGCCTTGCTGGCGGTGAGCCGGTCGACGGGCTGATTGTTCAGCACAAAATCGCTCTCGTGCATACTCTCCGAAAGGTCGACCGCAAGCATGAGATCGCGGCCATTAATCGGCAGTTCCACCGGCTCGCCGAGCCACTGCGGGCGCGCCGCGCCGGTCACCAGCAGCAACCACGCCAGCGCCGCCAGCCACACGCTGGCCCGTTTGATCTGGACGCTGCCGCCGGCGGCGACCAGCACTTCGAAATCATTCAGCGTGGGCACCCGCAAGGCCGCGCCCTCGGCTGTGGAGGCGGTCGACAGCAGGTAACGCAGCAGCCACGGCAATGGCAACAGCGCGAATAACCACGGCCATTCAAACTGCAGCATGGGCTGGCTCTTTTTGGCGCTGGCGCGGCAGGCGCAAGCGTGCCAGCCACGGACGCAGGCTGGCGGTCGCATCTCGAAACCGTGCACTGTCGATGGCGGCCGCCGCGCGCGGCGAATAGGGCGCATCGTCTAAAATTGCCAGCGCCTCGCGTGGCGCGGGCGCCTTGCTCAAGCTTGCAAGCAGGCGCTCAAAATCCGCGCCGCGACAGTGGGCGGCCTCGGGATGACCGGCGAGCAGCGCCACGCGCCGCAGCAGCCGCGACAGTGCTTGCGCGCAGGCATGACCATCGCCGTCGCGTGCATAGTCTTGTTCGATGCGCGCGAGCTCGGCCAAGGCCGCACCTCGACTGCGGCGCGCCGCTGCACCGTGCCACCACCACCATGCGGCGGCCAAGGCCAGCACCGCCATGACCATACACAGCCACCAGCCGGGCGCCAGCGGCCACCACGGCACTGGTGCGGGCAGATGGATATCGCGCAGTGGCAGGTCGGGCGTATCCATTGCTCAGCCGCCGAACAATTTGATCAAGGCGGTGGCCGGATCGGCGGTAGTTTCCATGCTGGTGAACAGCAGCCGTCGTTCGCGGCAGACCTGGCGAATCGCGCTCATGCGCGTGGCAAATTGCGCGGCATAGCTGTCGCGCTGCGCGCGTGTGATACCGGCGAGGCGCAGACTGCGTTGGCCGTCGGCAATACTCGCTGCCTGGTCGAATTCGGGGAAACTCGCTTCGAGCGGATCGTTGATGGCAATCAGGCCGACATCGACATGCAAGCCGAGTTGCACGAGTGCGGCGTTGGCGGCGGCATCAAAGCCGCGAAAGTCACTGACTATCAGCACCAGCGTGCCCGGTTTGGCGACCCGCGCCACGCGCAGCAAGACCTCGCTCAAGGGGCGCGCGTTGATGGCTGGTTGCGCCGCCTGCGCGCGCTGCAAGGCGCCTTGCGTCACCAGCAATTTCAGCCACTGCATGGTGGCGGTGCGCCCGCGACGCGGCGGCAGTTCGTGGTGTTCCTGATCGGCGAACAGCAAGCCCCCGACGCGGTCGCCATTGTGCTGCGCATGCCAGGCCAGCAGGCTTGCGGCACGTGCGGCCTGCACTGCTTTGAATACGCCGCGGGTGGCGAAAAACATCGCGCGGCGATAATCGACACAGATCAGCACCGGCCGTTCGCGTTCCTCGCGAAACATCTTGGTGTGGGGGCGGCCGGTGCGCGCGGTCACGCGCCAGTCGAGCTGGCGGATATCGTCGCCGGGCAGATAGGGGCGCGACTCGTCGTATTCCATGCCGCGGCCGCGCAGGCGCGACAGAAACGGGCCACTGGAGCGGGCGCGTATCGCGCGCGTCCATGACGGCAAACCCGCCGCCGGACCTGCCAGCGCGAGTAAATCGCGTAACTGCGGTTCGACCCGTTCCAGGCCGGAGGGCTGACCGCGGGTCGCGGGCTGGGGCAGGGCGCTCATCGCGCGGCAGCTCGGTCGTCGTGCTCAGGGCACGGCGATGCGTTGCAACAGTTCTTCGACGAAACGATCGGGCGTGACGCCATCGGCCGCCGCTTCGTAGTTCAGGATCACACGATGGCGCAGGGCGTCTTTGGCGATGCCCTGCACGTCGGCCGGTGAGACAAAGTCCTGTCCGCGCAGCCAGGCATGGGCACGGGATGCACGATCGATGGCGATGGTTGCGCGCGGGCTGCCGCCGTAGGCCAGCCAGCCGGCCAGATCGGAGCCATAGGCGCCGGGCGCGCGTGTCGCGAACACAATCTCCATGAGGTAGTTCTCGACGTCGTCACTCATATATACCCCCAACACCTCACGGCGCGCAGCGAAGATTTGCGCCTGGTCAACCACCGGCTCGCCGTGCACGGCATGGGGCGCGCTGCTGGCGGCCTCCTGGCGCGACAGATGCAGGATGCGTTTCTCGTCTTCGTGTTTGGGGTAATCGATATTGATATGCAGCAGAAAACGATCGAGCTGCGCTTCGGGCAACGGATAGGTGCCTTCGTGTTCGAGTGGGTTCTGGGTCGCCATCACCATGAACAACTCGGGCAGCGGATAAGACACCCGACCGATGGTGATCTGGCGCTCGCCCATGGCTTCGAGCAGGGCTGACTGTACTTTGGCCGGCGCGCGATTGACCTCATCGGCCAGCACCAGATTGTGAAACAGCGGACCCTGCTGAAAGGTGAAGGAACCGTCCTGCGGGCGGTAGATTTCAGTGCCGGTCAGATCGGCCGGCAGCAGATCGGGCGTGAACTGAATACGATGAAACTCGCCTTCGATGCCTTCGCTCAAGACCTTGATGGCGCGGGTTTTGGCCAGACCTGGCGCCCCTTCGACCAGCAGATGGCCGTCGGCGAGCAGGGCTACCAGCATGCGTTCGACCAGATGGTCCTGCCCGAGGATGCGCTGATTGACGTAGTCACGCAGCCGTAGAATTGATTCTCGCGTATGGGTTGCGCTGTCCACGTTGCCTTCTTTCTGGACCGACGGTGGTGCCGGTTTGGCCCTGGATTCTAATGGTTTCAAGGACAGGGGTGAAAGCATGAAGTTCAGCGACAGTGGCGAGTGCACGCTGGCTGTGTCATTTGTCATGGTCGGGTCAGCGTCGCCGCGTGCATCATGGCTGCTGCAGCCTGTGCCGCTTTCGCCAATCCCGTCATGACGCCGTCAGAGCACATGGTTAAACTAGCCCATCGCCCCCGTCCACAGGATGAACACCTTGTACACCATACAATCCACGCGTGCCGTGCGTTCCTCACAGCGGGGCTTCACCCTCATCGAAGTCATGGTGGTGGTGGTGATCCTCGGTATCCTGGCCGCCATCGTCGTGCCGCGTGTGATGAGTCGCCCCGACGAGGCGCGCGTGGTGCGGGCCCAGCAGGACTTGCGCGCAGTATCGGCAGCACTCGATTTGTACAAACTCGACAATCTCACTTATCCGACCACTGAACAGGGCCTCGATGCACTGGTGCACAAACCTACCGGTCTGCCGGCGGGGGCGCGTTATAAAGAAGACGGCTACATCGAAGCGGTGCCGAAAGATCCGTGGGGCGGCGATTATCAATATCTTTATCCGGGCCAGCACAATACTTTCGATCTGTATTCGAATGGCGCCGATGGCATTCCCGGTGGCGAAGCGTTTAACACCGACATCGGCAACTGGACGGTCAAATAGCCCAGTGACGCGCACCACCGGCTTCACCTTGCTTGAAGTGATGGTGGTGGTCGCGATCATCAGCGTGATGCTGGTGGTGGTGCGTATCAGCCTGCCCGACCGCGCCGCCGACGCACTAAAACTTGAAGCACAACGTTTTGTGCACACGCTCAACGACTGCCGCGACACCGCCATCTTGTCCGGCAGCCCGGCCGGCATCCGGATTGCCGCCGACCGTTATGGTGTGGAACGATATCAGCGCGGCTGGCGGGCGTTGCCGGCGCAACTCGGCAATACCACGCGCGTCCTGCCGGATGAAGTTGAACTCAAAGTGCCACCGGCGCGCGGCGCCAAACCCGTGAGCGGGCCGGCGGTGGTGTGTTTGCCCAGTGGTGAAACGCGCATCGCCAACATCATCTTGAGCCACCGCCGTGAGCGAGGCCATTACCGCTTCGAAGACAATGTCGACGGCGAATTCATCGCGCAATGGATGGCCCCCGCGACATGAACGTTGTAGGTGCGACTACATTGGGTGTAGTTCTGAATCGGGCATTACAGATCGACCGACTGGGTGGTCCAGGTCACTGTGGGTCAGACTTCAGTCTGACACTGTCGCTACGACCTGCCGCCGCCAATATCTGGTGAATGTCA
>CAMCBY010000365.1 GCA_945873015.1 Klebsiella pneumoniae | reverse complement strand
TTGGCGGCGGCAATGTGTTCGCGACCTTGTGCGACATGACCATCGCATCTGATAACGCCATCTTCGGCCAGGTCGGCCCCAAGATGGGGTCGGTTGACCCGGGTTTCGGCACCGCTTACCTCGCGCGTGTGGTCGGCGAGAAAAAGGCTCGCGAGTTCTGGTACATGTGCAAGCGCTACTCCGCCCGCGAAGCGCTGGAGATGGGCCTCATCAACGCCGTGGTGCCGGACGCGGAACTTGACGCTGAAGTGCTGCGCTGGTGTGAAGAACTCAACAAACGCAGCCCGACCGCGATTGCACTGGCCAAGAAGAGCTTCAACGCCGACACCGAATCCATCCGCGGCATGGGCCAACTCGCCATGCAGGCACTGCGCCTGTATTACAACACCGAAGAATCCCAGGAAGGGGTGAAGGCGCTGAATGAGAAACGAGAGCCGGATTTCATGAAGTTCTATAAATAGCGGCTGGCGCCGATTTGAATGTGCGGTTGAATTCGCACCTGCAGGCCTTGTAGGTGCGATTTTAATCGCAGGTTCCTGCACCACCCACCTTGCAATCCGCCCCGCATTCTCCCTCTAATAAGCCAGCGGCCCGCTTGAGGCCGCGCCAGCACAGGGGAGACCGCCATGGATCTACGACCGATATCGGCCGACTCGCATATCACCGAGCCGCCGAACTGTTACATCGACTACATCGACCCCAAGTTTCGCGACGTCGCACCGCACATCGTCTTCAAGGAAGGCGTCGGCGACATCTATGTGATCAACGGCATGAATGACCCGATACCCATGGGTCTGGTGGCCGCCGCCGGCAAGGACCCTTCCGAACTCACGCTGTCCGGCGCACGGTTCGACACCCTGCACCGTAGCGGCTGGGACGCCAAGTACCGCATCGCCGATCAGGAGCGCGATCAGATAGCCGCCGAGATCATCTATCCGAGCGTCGGCATGATGTTGTGCAACCATTCGGACTTCACCTACAAACGGGCCTGCATGAAGGCCTACAATCGCTGGCTGCTCGATTACGCCTCCGAGGACCGCAAACGCATTATTCCGCTCGCGCAAATCGCCATGAGCTCCATCGACGAGGCGATCGAAGATCTGCACGAGATCAAGAAACAGGGCTTCGCCGGCGTGATGATGAGCGGCGTGCCCGCTTACCTCGATTACGATTCACCGGAATACGATCGTTTCTGGCAGACCGCCATCGATCTTGAACTGCCATTGTCGTTTCATATTCTGACCGGCAAGAGCGATGCCTTTGGCAGTGCACCGCGCGGGCCGCGCATCAATATGTTTATGTCCATCATCCGCGGCTGTCAGGACATCATGGGCATGCTGGTGTTCTCCGGCGTGTTCGAACGCAATCCTGGCCTGAAGGTGGTGTGCGTGGAAGCCGATGCCGGTTGGGCGCCTCATTTTATGTATCGGATGGATCACGCCTACCAGCGCCACCGCTATTGGATGAAATGCGGCGAGTTGAAAAAACTGCCGAGCGAATATTTCCAGGAACATATCTACATGACCTTTCAGGATGACTATGTGGCGTTCCAAACCGCCAACATGGTCAATACCAAACGTCTCATGTGGGCCAATGATTTCCCCCACTCCGATTCAACCTGGCCTCATTCCCAGGCGGTGCTCGCCGAGCAGTGTCGTCATCTGACTGCGCAGCAGCGCGCTGACATCTGCCGCAACAACGTCATCGAGCTGTACAAGCTCGCGGCCTGAGGTCAGCGCCCAGGAACGCGCGACCACGCGTCGCGCGTTCCTGCCAGCAAGAACAACACACCGGCATGCGCGATTCGATAGAACTATTAAGTGAGTCGCTCATCGACCAGCATCGCGATCTCGCGCTCGAAGTGCTGGCGGCGAGTTCCAGGCTGGGTCTCGCGCTTGGCTGGCACTATGTGCTGGATTTGATCTGGCTGCTGCGCGAACTGGATCTACCGCCGGGCGCGACCGTGCTCGATGCCGGCGCCGGCTGGGGCCTCGCGCAATTCCTGTTCGGCGATCGTGGCCTGCGCGTGATAAGTGTCGACATGTCGGCGCGCCAGCCACGCGCCGAGTTTCAGCATCTGTACAACTTCGAATGCATCGGCAACGGTGCCGCGATCCGGCACCGTTATCTGGAGCGCGCCCGGCCCGGCTTGAAAGCCAGCCTCGATCTCGCCCTGACGACACCCCTTGGCGAATTACCCGGCAAAATCCTGCGGCGTTTCGGCCTGGCAAAGATCGCTTCGCCGCGAGCCACGCCGGCGCGTGCCGGCCGGCCGACCATCACCCTCTATCACGCCGCGCTGGAATCGCTGAGCGAACTGGCGAGCGACAGCATTGACGCAGTGATTTCGGTGTCGGCCCTCGAACACAACGCACCGGGCGACATTCCGCCGATAGTGAGCGAACTTGAGCGGGTTGCGCGCCCAGGCGCACCGCTGTTGCTGACACTGTCAGCGTCGCAGCATAACGGTGAGTTCCACGCCGCGAGTCACAGCCATCTGTTGAATGAGGCCGGTTTTATCGCGACCTACGGACTGCACGAACCGCACAGCAATTTCGCCGAGTTCGACGCCATCGCTACGGCCATGAACACGCCCCGCTATCTCGACCGCTGGTTGTCCTACACCTATGACGATCGTATCGACAACGGCATGCCGGGCCGGGTATGGGCACCGACCTATCTGCCGGTCGCGCTGCGCAAGACCTGCCGATGAGACACGCCTGAGTCATGGATTGCGGGCAGCGCGAGCAACTTCAGCTTGCGCGGCCGACCACCGAGGCTGTCGCAATCAACTCATCAAGCAATGCCATCGAGGCGCGACCCGAACAGTTGAACGGGTCGAGCGTGGCCTTGACCGAGTATTTCAGCAGCAGCGATGGGTTGACCCGCGCAATATTGACCTGCCCCATGGTCCAGCCGCCGAAACGTCGCTCGGGAATTTCTTCATAGGACAGAATGCGCACGTTGGAGTGGCGGTCGTCACGCACGATGGCATTGAACAGTTCACAGACCTCATCGCGCCCCCCTTCCAGCACCTGCAGAAACAAGTCGTCGCTGAAACACAGGATGCCCGTGATGCCCTTGGTCTGATTGCCGTCCTGGGATTGCGCCAGAATGGTGTCGATGAAGCTGGCGGTCAGCGGCGAGGCAGGACGACTGGCATAGAGCAGGCGGACGAGCATGATGGACTCACTTATTGATATTGATGAGAGAGAGAAATTCGCGACGCAGATTGGCGTCCTTCAGGAAAGAACCGCGCATTACGCTGTTGACCATCTTGGTCTCGTTGTCCTTCACGCCGCGCCATTGCATGCACAAATGGTCCGCCTCCATCACCACCGCGAGGCCATCGGGACTGACTTTATTCATCAGCAGATCGGCCATTTGTGTGATCGCTTCTTCCTGGATCTGCGGACGCGACATGATCCATTCGGCCAACCGTGAATACTTCGACAACCCGATGAGATTGGAATGCTCGTTAGGCATGAGGCCTATCCACAGGCGGCCAAGGATCGGACACATGTGGTGCGAACAGGCGCTGCGCACGGTAATGGGCCCGACGATCATGAGTTCGTTGAGGCGTTCGGCGTTGGGAAATTCGGTCACGGGTGGCGCCGGCACATAACGACCGCGGAACACTTCGTTCAGATACATTTTCGCGACCCGCCGCGCGGTGTCCTGGGTGTTGTGATCGCTCTCGGTGTCGATCACCAGGCTCTCGAGCACGCCGCGCATCTTGGTCGCGACTTCGTCGAGCAGCGCATCCAGATCGCCGGGCTCGAGATAGGCTGAGATGTTGTCATTGGCATGGAAGCGCTGCCGCGCCTGAGCCAGCCGCGCGCGGATACGCGCGGACACCGGCTGTCCGTTCTGCTCTATCGATGGATTCGCACTGTCGTTCATGTTGAGCCCTGGGATTTGCTGGAGCTGCCCTGATCGCCGCTATCCGCGTTTACGCACGCGGCGCGGCAGCGAACCGCCTGTCGACGGGCCGCTCAGTCTAGCGGCGCGCGCCGCAGAATCAAACGTACGATACTCAGGTGAAATTGTCAGTGTTCACACTACGCGCCAGCGGCCGGCACGGATCAAACCAGCGCCGCTTCAAGCGCCGCCCTTACTGCGGTCAGCGCGGCGTTTGATCGGAGTCGGACCATCGAGGCTGCTGTCCTCGCCCTCCCCTTCACTGCTCACCAGTCGCGGCGCACTGGCGGAATCGCCGACCAGACTCGGCATGTTGTCGCGCAGCGCGCCGACGTCGAAAACCTGGTTGCCATACAGACCGGTGCCGATACGATCGCGCGCGATGTCAGCAATCAAGGTCGCGTCGATACGACGTTTGCCATCCGCATAGCCGTACACCATCGCCAGCTCACACAGGGTATTGATCACGCGCGGAATGCCGCCGCTATTCCAGTGGATGAGGCGCAGTGCGTTCTTGTGGAACAGGTTGGGGTTGCCGCCCACCACCTGGATACGATGTCGGATGTAATCGGCAGTTTCTTTTTCGTCGAGCGGCCCCAGGCGCGCGAACACCCCGAT
>CAMCBY010000364.1 GCA_945873015.1 Klebsiella pneumoniae | reverse complement strand
ACAGGCTCACTTCGCGGCCATCGAGTTCGACCTGCCAGCGCGCGCCAGCAAGGACGGCCTCCCCACAATGAAAGCAGGTGTCGAGCGCCCCGAGTACGGGCTGTGGCGAAGCGGCAGCGAGCGGCGCGTTCATGGGCTTAAAAGACATGCTTGCGAGTGTGCACGCCGCCACTATCGCCGCTCAAGCAAGACAGCGCTTGATCCAGGTCAGCGCGTTGCGCGTTGCAAGCGCGCAAATTACTTGCTCTGTGTAGGTGCGAATTCATTCGCACACTAAAGGCCACCTCGTGACATCAGGCGCAGGCACGAATGCGCGAATGAATTCGCACCTGCACGAGAGCAAATGTCCGGCCAAATCGCCTTGACCACGCACATGACTATAAGGAAATACCCCTATCGGACTATCGAGTTGATCCAGATCACGGGGTCTTTGCTGCATGTGCGTCACTTTACTTCCCCGTGAAACAACGAATACTCGAGAGGCGCGAACACAACGCGCCATGCTGCTTTTTTGCACCCACGCCACAGTGGGTCAGGGCGCGCTGCCAGCCACGATTATGAACAGGATTTAACTTGGAGCACTGAAGAATGACGGAAACCTACAATTACAAGGTCGTCCGACAGTTCGCCATCATGACGGTGGTATGGGGCATCGTCGGCATGCTGGTCGGCGTCATCATCGCCGCGCAGATGGCGTGGCCCGCTCTGAACTTCGACCTGCCGTGGCTGAGCTTCGGTCGTCTGCGTCCACTGCACACCAATGCGGTGATCTTCGCATTCGGCGGCTGTGCGCTGTTTGCCGGCTCTTATTACATCGTGCAACGCACTTGCCACGTTCGATTGTTTTCGGACGGACTGGCGGCCTTCACCTTCTGGGGCTGGCAGTTGGTGATTGTGCTGGCGGCGATCACCTTGCCGCTAGGCATTACCAGTTCCAAAGAATATGCCGAACTCGAATGGCCCATCGACATCCTCATCGCGGTGGTGTGGGTGGCCTACGCGGTGGTGTTCTTCGGCACCATCGCGAAACGACGCATCAAACATATCTACGTGGCCAACTGGTTCTTCGCCGCGTTCATCATCACCATTGCGGTGCTGCATATCGTCAACAGTCTGGCGCTGCCGGTCAGCATGACCAAGTCCTATTCGGTGTTCGCCGGCACACAGGATGCAATGGTGCAATGGTGGTATGGGCATAACGCGGTCGGCTTCTTCCTGACGGCCGGCTTCCTCGGGCTCATGTACTACTTCATCCCCAAGCTGGTCGAACGGCCGGTATTCTCCTACCGACTTTCGATCGTGCATTTCTGGTCGCTGGTATTCACCTACATCTGGGCTGGCCCCCATCATCTGCACTACACCGCGCTGCCGAACTGGACGCAGTCCTTAGGCATGGTGATGTCGGTCATCCTGCTGGCGCCTTCCTGGGGCGGCATGATCAATGGCGTGATGACGCTATCTGGTGCGTGGCACAAGCTGCGTTCCGATCCGGTGCTGCGTTTTATCATCGTCGCGGTGTCGTTCTACGGCATGTCGACCTTCGAAGGGCCGATGATGTCGATCAAGACCGTCAACGCCTTGTCGCACTACACCGACTGGACCATCGGTCACGTCCATTCGGGCGCCTTGGGCTGGGTCGGTTTCATGTCTCTCGGCTGCATCTATTACCTGCTGCCGCGCCTGTACGGCCGCGAGATCTACAGCGTCAAGCTGATTGAGGTGCATTTCTGGACCTCAACCATCGGCATCGTGTTGTACATCACCGCGATGTGGGTGGCGGGTGTCATGCAGGGCTTGATGTGGCGCGCGGTCAACAGCGACGGCACGCTGACCTACAGCTTTATCGAGTCGGTCACCGCGACCCATCCGTTCTACATCATCCGTGCGCTGGGCGGTCTGCTCTACCTCGCCGGCACGCTGGTGATGGCCTACAACCTGTGGCGCACCTGCAGCGGCGTCAAGCCGGTGGTGGCCGACATTCCCCTGCCGGCAATGGCGCACTAAGAGGGATACAAGTCGATGAAACACGAACAAATCGAAGTCAACATCGGGTTCATGATGATTCTGATCATCCTGACCATCAGTGTCGGCGGTCTCATTCAAATCGTGCCGCTGTTCTTCCAGCAGACCACCACCCAACCGGTGGAAGGTTTGAAACCCTACAGCGCGCTCGAGCTGGCGGGCCGTGATGTTTACATCCGCGAGGGCTGCTATGTCTGCCATTCGCAGATGATTCGTCCGTTCCGCGCTGAGACCGAGCGTTATGGCCACTACTCACTGGCCGGCGAATTTGTCTACGACCATCCCTTCCAGTGGGGCTCCAAACGCACCGGGCCGGATCTGCATCGCGTCGGTGGTCGTTACAGCGACGACTGGCATCGCGTGCATCTGAACAACCCGCGTGATGTGGTGCCGGAATCGATCATGCCGGGTTACCCATGGCTGGCCGCGACCGAATTGCCGACCGACACCATTTCGAAACGCATGAGTGTGTTGCGAACCTTGGGCCTGCCCTACACCGACGATGAGATCGCCAAAGCGCCGGAAGCCATCAAAGGCAAAACCGAGGCCGATGCACTCATCGCCTACCTGCAGAACTTAGGTACTGCGGTCAAGACCCGGAGGTAATGGCGATGAGTAATTTCTTTTCCGCCTGGACCGTGATCGCCGCGCTGATCTTCTTCGGCGTGACGGTGTGGGCCATGAGTGGCGCACGCAAAGCCGAGTTCGACGAGGCCGCGCGTATCCCGCTCGAAGACGACGAATCCGACAAGATTGAGAACGGAGCGCGCTGACCATGGCTGATTTCAACAGTGCAATTTGGGGCATCCTGATAGCGGTCGTGACGGTGGTCAGCATCGTCGTGCTGTTCTGGTTCACCTGGTATCAGTCGCAAGGGAAAAAGCGCACAGCCGGCGAACAGATCGAAACGATGGGCCACACCTGGGACGGCGATCTGGCGGAATACAACAACCCGCTGCCGAAATGGTGGCTCAACCTGTTCTACATCACGATGATCTGGGGGCTCGGCTATTTAATCGCTTACCCGGGCCTGGGCACCTTCAAAGGTCTGTTGGGCTGGACTGAGCAGGGCCAGTACGAATCCGAGATGGCACAGGCTGAGGCCACCTACGGACCGATGTTTGAAAAGTACAAAGGCACCGACATCGCCACCCTCGCCGATGACGCTGAAGCGCTCGGTGTCGGCAAGCGCCTGTTCGCCACCTACTGCACTCAATGTCATGGCTCCGACGCCGGCGGCGCGCGCGGCTTTCCCAACCTGACTGACAATGACTGGCAATACGGCGGCACACCGGAAGCAATTCAACAGTCCATTCTGCTCGGGCGCCAGGCCGCGATGCCGGCGTGGGGCGCGATCATCGGTGAAGAAGGCACACAGAACGTCGCCGCTTATGTCGAGCATCTGGCCGGGCGTCAGGTCGAGCAGCCCCGCATCGACGCGGGTCAGAAGGTCTACTCGACCACCTGTATCGCCTGCCACGGTGCCGATGGCAAGGGCATGGCGGCGATGGGCGCACCTAACCTGACCGACGATATCTGGCTGTATGGCGGTTCGCGCGAACGCATCGTTGAAAGTATCGCCAAGGGACGCAATGGCCGCATGCCGGCCCATCAGGAATTCCTCGGCGAAGCCAAGGTGCACCTGTTGGCCGCTTATGTGTACAGCTTTACTAAAGGTAACGCGCCGGCCAAATGACGGGCCTGCGGCCAGGCTGCTGTGACGGGATCGCCCAGGCAGTGCCACTGATGTTGATGAAGCACGGCCGCATGATTCACCATCATGCGGCCCTCACCCGGGAGAGTTCTGACATGTCGAGCACGACGCATCGCGACGATGTAGTGTCTGACGCCCACCTCGTCATCATTTGAGCCCAGCCATGTTGTCAGTATTTGTGCCGACCCGATGGATGCCCGTACCCGCGCGTTTCGGCGCTGTGATGTGGCTGTCTTTCCTGCTGTCCGCCGTTGCGACTGGCATATTTTTCAGCGCCATCGACCCGGAAGAGCTGCGCTTCTGCGTGAGCTTCCCGGAAGTCAGTCGAACTGGCGCCTACACAATCGGATTTTTTTTATTCTGGCTTTTGACTGCGGCCTCCGGTGTTTTGTCGGTAGCATTCACCTACCCCCCTGCATCGGAGTCTGACATTGAGACTCCCCATGCTGATGACTGAACCCACCCCCGAGCTTTCCGCTCCGGCCAATCCTGCCAATCCGGCCAATGTCGAACAGGCGCTTTACGAGAAGCGGCAGAAGATTTACCCGCGCGAAGTGCATGGCACCTTCGCCGCGCTGCGCACCGCCGCCGTCATCGGCCTGCTCGGTGTTTTCTACGGCCTGCCGTGGTTGAGCTGGAATGGCCGCCAGGCCGTGCTGTTCGATCTGCCGGCGCGCAAGTTCTATATCTTCGGCCTGACCTTCTGGCCGCAGGATTTTCTGCTGCTGACGCTGCTGCTCATGATGGGCGCGCTGTCGCTGTTTCTGTTTACCGCACTTGCCGGCCGCCTGTGGTGTGGTTACGCGTGTCCGCAG
>CAMCBY010000363.1 GCA_945873015.1 Klebsiella pneumoniae | reverse complement strand
ACGCTCAAGATGGCGCCGACCAGCGCGCCGAGAATACTGCGACCCGCGCCGGCCACACCCGACAGCCACAGATTGAGGGTGCCGAAACCATAGGCGCCGAGCAGGCTGCCGCCCGACAGCGCGGCGAAATAACCGCTGCCGGCGCTCGCCTGGATGCGCTCAAGGGCCGCCCGCAGCCGCCAGTGCCACACCGCCACCCCGGTCAATATGGCCGCCGCCCAGGCAATCAGGTCAAACAGAAGATGGTCCTGCATGGGGTGCCATCTTGAAACGAAACGGTCGTAGGTGCGAATTTATTCGCACATTATAGCCACAGGTAAACACCCGCGCGGGGCGCTAAGTGTGCGAATAAATTCGCACCTACAGGGGGGGCGCAGCCGTCGGCCGTGGGTTACGATGCGGCCAAGCGTACCGCCCGGTGCGCCCTTATTCATCCCTGGCCAAGACTAAGGAATCCCCATGCTCGAACGCTACTCGAAGTACCAGGCGCTGGACATCGATTCGCCCGCGCCGCGCGTGTTGCGTATCACCTTCAACAAACCCGACACTTTAAATTCCCTGGATGAGGACGGCCATCGCGAGCTGAGCTACATCTGGCGCGATATCGATGAAGACCCCGAGGTCAGTGTTGCGATCCTGACCGGCAAGGGCCGCGCGTTCTCGGCCGGTGGTGACTTCGGCATGATTGAGAAAATGATCGACGACCATAAGGTCCGTGCACGGATCTGGAAAGAAGCGCGCGACCTGGTCTACAACGTAATCAATTGTTCCAAACCCATCGTGTCGGCCATCAATGGTGCGGCAGTGGGCGCCGGCCTGGTGGCGGGTCTGTTGGCCGACATCTCGATCGCCGGCAAATCAGCGCGTATTGTCGATGGCCACACCCGCCTGGGTGTCGCGGCCGGCGATTCGGCCGTGATCAACTGGCCGCTGCTGTGCGGCATGGCCAAGGCCAAGTACCATCTGTTGTTGTGTGAACCGATGAACGGCGAGGAAGCCGAGCGCATCGGCATGGTGTCCTTGTGCGTGCCTGACGATGAACTGCAGAGCCGCGCACTGGCCATCGCCGAAAAGCTGCGTGACAGTGCACCGGCCGCCACGCGCTGGACCAAATACGCGCTCAACAACTGGTACCGCATGGCGGGCCCCTCATTCGATGCCTCGACTGCGCTCGAGATGCTGGGCTTCACCACGCCGGAGGCGGCGGAGGGAGTGTTGTCTTACCGTGAGAAACGCGCGCCGAAGTTCGATCTGGATTCGCCGTTGTAGGTATTGTTCATTTCCGGCGGATAGCGTTTCTTTCTGTGGGTCAGACTTTAGTCTGACATTTGAGTCCGGGCATGACGCCAAGCCGCGACCGTGAATGTCAGACTGAAGTCTGACCCACAAGGAACAGTGAACGGGGTAGATCCGTTGTAGACCATAACAAGATTTTTTTCGTGAAGAAGGGGAGTTCCATGCTGAAGCACAAATACAGCGCACTCGCGCTCGCTATTTCCCTGGCCTGTATTGCCGGGCCGTCGCTGGCCGATGAGGCAAAACCCGCTGCCCGCGCTTTGACTGCAGTCACGCCTGAGCGCCTCGCCAAGGGCACCGGCGACGACAGCGGTTGGGTGATGTACGGCGGCAGCTACGACAACGCCCGTTACAGCCCACTCGCGGACATCAATCGCGACAACGTCAAGAACCTTGCGCCGGCCTGGATTTTCCAGACCGGTATCGCCGGTCAGTTGGAAGCGGCGCCGATAGTCGCGGATGGTGTGCTGTATCTGACTGCCGCCATGAACAACCTCTATGCACTCGATGCCCGAAGCGGCGACATCCTGTGGCATTACGAGCACCAGATGCCGAGCGACTTGCGCATCTGCTGTGGCCCGACCAATCGCGGTGTGGCGATGGCCGGCAACACCTTGTACATGGCGACGCTGGATGCGCGGCTGGTGGCGCTGGACCGCGCCAGCGGCAAAGTGTTGTGGAACGTCGTGCTTGATGATTACAAGAACGGCCATAGCGCGACGGCCGCACCGCTGGTCGTCAAGGATGTCGTCATCATCGGCAGTGCCGGTGGTGAATATGGCGCGCGCGGATTCATCGACGCCTTCGACATCAAGACCGGCAAACGCGTATGGCGCACTTATACCGTACCGGGAGCGGGCGAAGCGGGTGTTGAAAGCTGGGCGGGCGATTCGTGGAAAACCGGCGGTGGTCCGCCGTGGAATACCGGCACCTTCGATCCGACCACCAACCTGCTGTACTGGCCGACCGGCAATCCGTCGCCGGACTGGAATGGCGATTCGCGCCTCGGTGACAACCTCTACACCAACTCGCTGCTCGCGATGGATCCGGCGACCGGCAAGATTAAATGGCATTTTCAGTACACCCCGCATGACGTGTGGGACTACGATGCGACCAACGGCGTGGTGGTGTCCGATCTGACCATCGCCGGCAAGTCGCAGCGCGTGGTCATGCAGGCCAACCGCAATGGTTATGTCTACGTGCTGGACGCGCTCACCGGCAAATTCGTCAAAGGTAGCCAGTACACCGAGAGACTGAACTGGTCCAAGGGTCTCGACGCCAACGGTCGCGCGATACTCGATGAGAAATACGTGCCGATGGCCGGTGGCAACCCAAACTTCATCTGCCCCGGCAATGTCGGCGGTAACAACGGCTCTTATACCTACGCCTACAGCACCAAGAGCAAGTTGCTCTACATCCCGCTGGTCGAGTCCTGCGGCAAGATGGAAAAGGACACCGCCGTGTTCATGAATGGCACGCCATTCTGGGGTGGCGGTCCGGGTGTGACCGAAGGCGAGGACCAATCCTCGTGGGGTACCGTCACCGCCACCGATCCCGCCACCGGCGAGATCAAATGGCGTTACAAAGACGAATACCCGATGGTCGGCGGCGCGCTCGTCACCGGTGGCGGGGTGGTATTCACCGGCAACCAGACTGGTTATGCGCTGGCGCTGGATGATGCCTCGGGTGAAGTGCTGTGGAAATTCCAGACCGGTTCAGCAGTGCGCGGTCAGCCGGTGACCTGGAAGATGGATGGTCGTCAGTATGTCGCCATGCCGAGCGGTGGCGGTGGTATCGCGGTCTCCATTGTCGGTCAGCCGACGCTCGACACACCCGGCAGTGCGCTGGTGGTGTTTGCCCTGCCGGCAGCCAAGTAATGGTGGCGAGGGACATGATGGCGTCCGGCATGCGTGCCGGACGCAGGTGGGTGGCTGTGTTACTGGCGTTGCTCGGCGCTGGCAGCGCTGTACTGCCGGCAGCCGCCGAAGAGGCCGCCGCACTCAAACTCTGCCTGCTCGCACACAATGCGCCGTATTCAACACGTGCGCCGCAGGCCGGTTTCGATCTGGATACCGGCACGGCCGTGGCGGCGCGCCTCGCGCGGCCGTTGCAGGTGATCTGGACGGATAACAATCCGCATATCGACGAAATCGACGAGAGCGATTTTCCCGTGCACAAACTCAGCAAGGGGCAATGCGATGTCATCCTGAGTATGCCGGGGCCTGCCAGCGATACGCTGCGTGCAAGCCCCAAGCTGACGCTCGGTGAAAATTATTATGGTGCCGCCTTCGAGCTTTTGAGCTGTGATGCCGCTGCGCCCAATCGTCTTCGTGCGCTGCGCGGCAAACGTGTCGCCATCCAGTCGCAGACCGTCGCGCATTTCGCGGCGCTGTCGGTCAAAGCCACACCCAACAACTATTTCTCGCTGGATGCCGCGCTGGAGGGTCTGGTCAAGCGCGAGACCGATGCGGCGCTGTTATGGGGGCCGACCAGTGGCTGGCGATTGCTGAACCACAACCTGGATAAGGCCTGCGGTTTTGTCGCTGGTTACGAACCGCCGGCGGCGGTGCGCTGGAATCTGTCGTTCGCGACCCGTAAGGATGACACTGCGTTGCGGCAGCAGATTGATGGTGCGCTGGCGGCGCTGGTGGCGAGCGGTGAATTAAAAACCCTGGCCGCACGTTACGGCCTGCCGTTGCACGCGCCGTTTGCCGAGACCTACAGCCTGAAGGCCTTGAACGATCTGCAACAAGGGCGTTGAGCGCCCCGCGTGGTGCTCAGCCCGATAACCAACTCCAGGTTAAAGCCAGCACACAGGTAATGATCAGCGTGATACCAACGCGCTCGAGGCGTATCGCACCGCGCGTCGAGCACGCCGCGCCCATGAGGCTGCTGTCGCTGGCCAGCAGATGCAGTGCAATCACATGCAACGGCAGCAGCACGGCGTTGATCACCTGGCTGGCATAGATGAGCGGAATCAAAGGCAGTCCGGGAACCGAGACCACACTCACCGCCGCCACAGTGAGGCCGATGAACGCGGCGTAAAACAACTGGAAGTGGCGCGAATCGAGATCGAGTGAAGCCTGCGCGCCCAGCCCTTCGGCGATCGAGTAAGCGGTGGCGAGTGGCACGATGGCCGCCGCCAGCAGCGAGGCGCCGAGCAGGCCGACGCCAAACAGCAAGGTCGCGAACGAGCCGGCCAGCGGTTTCAGGGCGGCGGCCGCATCGGCAGCATCGTTGATGTGGATACCAGCGCGAT
>CAMCBY010000362.1 GCA_945873015.1 Klebsiella pneumoniae | reverse complement strand
TAGTGATTGCCATCAAGCCAACGCTTGCAACTGAACAGAGTATCTACGGGGCAACGGATCGCGCGGCGGACTGCGGGCCGCATTGTCACTCCATTCAGTTCTTATCACCGCCCTGGCAACGAGGGCACCAGTACAGGCGCCGCGAACCCGCCTCCATCCGTTCGATGGTCGAACCGCAGTCGTGGCAGGCCTGCCCCTCGCGGGCAAACACCGCGAATCGATATCCGCCACGCTTGATACCGGCGGCCTTGAGTTCAGCCACGCGCCGGTGCGGGTTGGTCACGCCGCGCGCTTCATAAGCGCGGCGGGTGACGGCCAGCGAACAACGGGCGAGGCGGGCGCGGCTGCTCGCATCGAGGTCCTGCGGCCGCGTGTACGGTGCGAGGCCTGCAAAGAACAGGATCTCCGAACGCAGGTAGTTGCCGATGCCGGCCAGAAATCCTTGATCGAGATACAGCGCGGCGAGACTGCGGCGTCGAAAGGCCGGGGCGTCGAGTCGCGCGGCGAGAACATGCCAATCGAGGGAGTCGGACAACACATCGGGCCCGAGGCGACTCAGGAAAGTATGGGTCGCGAGTTCAGACGGCGTCAGCAGTTCGATGGTCGACGCGCTGTACAGCAGCGCGCTGCCCTTGACGGTATGCAGTGCCAGTCTGAGCGAGCGCCGGGTATTGGGCGTGATGCCGGGCGCGACCACATACCAACGGCCATAGAGCTGGTTGTGTGAATAGAGCGTGCGCTCATCGTCGAGCTGGATCAGCATGGCCTTGCCGCGGGTCGTGACGCGCTCGACGCGCTGGCCAGCGAGGCGCGACACCGGACGCGTGAGCGGTGTCAAAGCGCAGTGCGCGGCGGTGATGATCTGCCCGTCCAGCACCTTCGCGAGACTGTCGGCTTCGAGACGGATTTCAGGGCCTTCGGGCATGGGGATTCCTGCGCTTGACGGGCTTGTTACGTTGCAGGCGCGAGGACGGTTCTGTCCCGCCTGCAGGTGCGAATTCATTCGCACATTCGTCGCCGATGCCGCTGGCCTATACTCCAGATTCAATCTGCGAATGAATTCGCACCTGCAGCGTATCCACCATGCCATCACGAGGCTGCCCCATGGATCCAATCGCCAAGATGAAGGAGGCCGCCCGCATCGGCTGGGCGAGTTTCACACCCTTTGAAATGCTGACCGGTACGGTCGCGCCCGACCTCGTGCGCCTTGCCGGCGTACGCGCCGGGCAGCGGGTGCTGGATGTCGGCTGCGGCACGGGCGTGGTGGCGCTGACCGCCGCACGCTGCGGCGCCACCGTAACCGGTGCCGATCTCACGCCGACCCTGCTCGAAGCCGCGCGCGGCAATGCCGCGCTGGCCGGTGTCGACATCGAGTTCATCGAGGCCGATGTCGAAGCCTTGCCCTTCGCCGACGCGAGTTTTGATGTGGTGCTGAGCCAGTTCGGTCACATGTTCGGCCCACGTCCCGAAGTCACCATTGCGCAAATGCTGCGCGTGCTGAAACCGGGCGGCGTGATCGCTTTTTCAACCTGGCCGCCGGAGCTCTACACCGGCAGCATGTTCGCCCTCACCGGCCGCTATGCACCGCCCTTGCCCGAAGGCGCGCGTTCCCCCATCGAATGGGGTGACCCACACATCGTGCGTCAGCGTTTGGGCGCAGCGGTCAGCGAGTTGCGTTTCGATCGCGGCTGCATGCGTTTTCCGGCACTGAGCCCGGCCCACGCGCGCATCTTCATGGAACGCAACGCCGCGCCGGTATTGAAGATAGTCGAATCACTGGCTGCCGAGCCCGAACGCCTCGCCGCGTTCCGCGCCGAGTTCGATACGCTGGCCAGCCAGTATTTCCATGACAACTTCGTGCGTCAGGACTTTCTCATGTCGCGCGCGGTGAAACTTTGAGCGTGACGTGTAACGGGCGCCGCCCACCCGGCGGCGCCCCTCGGAGGTGTACGACAGATCCGCGAGCCTGTGCTTAAATTCTGCGGTCGCAAGCAAAGAGTTCCACAACATGCAATTTGGCATCGGCGTCAGCGCCCACATCAAGAACTGGGAATTTATCCAATACGCCGAAAGCCTCGGTTTTGATCGCGCCTGGGTCGGCGATTCTCAAATGATCTGGTCAGACTGCTACGCGGTGCTGGCCTTGGCCGCCCACCATACCAGCCGTATCCAACTCGGCACCGGCGTTTCCATCACCGGCACCCGTATCGCACCGGTCACCGCCCATTCGATCGCCAGCATCGCCGAAATTGCGCCGGGGCGGACCTTCCTGGCGCTCGGCACCGGCCACACCGCGATGCGTGTGATGGGCCATAACCCGATGCGGGTCAAAGCCTTTCGCGAATATCTGCGCGTCACACGCGCCCTGCTGGACGGCGAGGCAGTCGATTACACCTATGACGGCGAGACCCGCGAGATTCAGTTCCTGCATCGCGACCGACGTTTCATCAACCTCGACCAACGCATTCCCATCTACGTGGCCGCCAACGGCCCCAAGGCGCTGGAAGCGGCCGGCGAGTTCGGCGATGGCCTGATCACGGTCGGTGGCGAACCGGAGGTCATGCAACCCAAACTCGAAGGTGTGGCGCGCGGCGCGGCCAAAGCCGGCCGCATCCTGCCGCAGGATTTTCACACCGCGTTTATTACCAGCAGTTGTGTGCTCGGCGCGGGCGACAAACTTACCGATGACAGAATCATCGATGAGACCGGCGCGTGGGTCGGGTGTGAGCTGCACTTCTATTACGAGGTATGGAAAGACAATGGTCGTAACGACGCCATCATTCCCGACCACTTCAAGCCAGTGTGGGCGGACTATCTCAATCGCGTCGAGAGCATGAGCCTGCCACCCAACGCGCGCTTCCGCCAGATTCACGACGGTCATCTGATTTATCTGCAACCCGAGGAGCGCAAGTACATCTCACCCGCCGCTATCCGCGCCGCCTGCCTGGTCGGCACACCGGATGAAATCATCGAGCATGTCAAACGGCTCGAAGCCGGCGGCGTCAAGGAAATCGACCTGTGGCCACCGATGGACAGCGAACGCAAAGTGCTGGCGGACTTTGCCAAATATGTGATGCCGGCGTTTCGCTGAGACGGCCCACGGACGGCGCGGCCAAGACCATCATGCGCGGCGCGCTCGTTATCGTGATGAGTGTCGCCGCGGTTTCGTATGCCTGCCCCACGTGGGCGGCGCGCGAGCGTTTTCAGTGTTCCATCGAAAACGAAGCGGCGGCCGGTATCATCGACCTGCGGGATCGCGGCCACCCCAAACAATTTGTGCTCGCGCCCTTGCCGCCGCGCGACAAAAAATTCAGTGACAAACGCGGCACGCTGTCGGCACGACTCGCGGTGCAGATGTATTCCATCATCGACGATGTCTACGCCCATGCCGACACCAGCGCGGCGGTCTATCTCGCCTATCGCAACGCGGCCTGTGTGCAGCGTAACGCCGGCCGCAAGGTGCCGCTCAATTTTGCCGAGGTCGCCCTGCCAATGGGCGGCTGCCAGAGCAAACACGGCCAACAGGCATCGCCGGCCCTCACCCAGTGTGCGAGCGATGTGATTGAGTACTATCAGCGCTCGGCACCGCCTGCGGCGACCACTAAGCCAACACCCGACCTGCCCGCCCCACACCAGGAGTGACCATGAATATTGCCGCGCAACTGCCTGACCTCGACGCTCTTGATGTATTGGTGGTGGTCGACAACGAGACCGATACGCTGTCGAGCGTCGCCGATGGTATTCCACAGATCCCCGAAGCGATGCAGCTCGTCGCGCGCCTGCCGGCGGCACGTGTGCATGAAGGGCACGAATGTAAAGTGGTGTTCGACCACCTGTGCTGTGCCTGCCACGGACTGTCGGTCTTGCTGACCGGCCGGCGCGGCGATGAGAGCCACACCGTGCTGTTTGATGTCGGGCCCTATCCCCATGTGTGGCTGGAGAATGCGCGCCAACTCAATCTTGATCTCGCGCGTATCGAAGCGCTGTTTCTGTCGCACTGGCATTTCGATCACAGCGGCGGCTTTCCGCAGGTGGTGGCCGCCATCGCGGCGGCCCGCAAGGACGCCGGTCTCGCGGCGCCGCTGGTCGTTGATCTGCATCCTGACCGGCCCGATCAGCGCGGACTCATGGCGGCCAACGGCAGCCTTATTCTGTTACCGGCTGAGCCGAGTTTCGCGGCCATCGCCGCCGCCGGCGGTGCGATTGTGAAAGCCGCCGACGCGCATCTGGTCGCTGGTGGATTCTTCTATGGCAGCGGCGCGATACCGCGCGTGACGAGTTACGAAACCGGCCTCGCCGGACACCATTCGTTTTGGGGCGACAAACTCGAAGCTGATCCCTTGATCATGGATGAACGTTTTCTGGCAGCCAGCGTGCGCGGGCGCGGGGTGTCGGTGATGTCAGCCTGCTCCCACGCCGGTATCGTCAATGCCTGTCTCGCCGCACAGGAGAACTTTCCAGGTAAAGCTATCGACCTTGTGCTCGGTGGTTATCACCTCGCCGGCAAAGTCATGGAAGAACGGATTGAAGACACGGTGCGCGATCTCGCGGCGCG
>CAMCBY010000361.1 GCA_945873015.1 Klebsiella pneumoniae | reverse complement strand
TGTCGAAGTTGAGGTGGCGCAGGGCGACGAGATGCGCACCTTGCGTGCCGCGTTGCTGGTCGGTGCCGACGGCAATGCCTCGCCGGTACGTGTCGCCTGTGGCATCACGACAGACGGCTACGACTATGGCCAACACGCCTTGATCACGCGGGTCGACGTGCAACGTCCGCAGCCTCACACCGCCTTCGAACATTTCACCCGCGAAGGGCCTCTCGCCATGATCCCGAGCGGCGGCGCGCGTTATGTGAGTGTGCAATGCCTGCACGAGCAGCGCGCGCTGGCGGCGCTGCACCTCGACGATGACGCCTATGGCGCCGAACTCGAACGACGCTTCGGCGCGCGTCTGGGGCGCATCACGGTGCTCGGCCCGCGGCGTGCCCATGCGCTGGTACGCCAGCGGGCGCGCCGTCTATGCGACACGCGGGTGGTGCTGCTCGGCAACGCCGCCAACACCATGCACCCCAATGCCGCGCAGGGATTAAATCTGGGCCTGCGCGACGTGGCGACCCTCGCTGCCAGTGGCGGTGACGATAACGATGTCGGCGCAGCCGCGATACTCGCGCGTTATGCGGCCGCGCGCGCGCCTGATCATCGTAATACGGTTGGATTCAGCGATCTGCTGGCGCAGGGCTTTCGTTCGCGGCTGTGCTCAGTGACGGCAACGCGGCGTCTGGCCCTGGCGCTGGCCGATCTGTGCCCGGCTGCCAAGCAGCGTTTCATTCACGAAGCGAGTGGGCTGGCCGCGCTCGCGCGCAGCACAGCGGCGGTACGTCCGTGATCTTTGATGTCGTCGTCGCCGGTGGCGGAGTGGTCGGACTCACGAGTGCCGCGCTGCTCAACGATGCCGGTTACAGCGTGTGTGTGCTTGAACCGCGGCTGGAGCGCGCGCCGCCTGAGGGTGAGATAGGACTGCGCACCTATGCGCTGACGCCTGCCGCGCGCCGCGTGCTGGAAGCGGCACGTGCATGGGCGCCGCTGAACCATATCCACATCGGTCGTTTCGACAGTATGGAAGTGTGGGACGCCGGCTCCAGCGGGCGCTTGCTGTTCTCACCGCCGCCCGGCCATCGCGGCGCGATGGGTTACATTCTTGAACACCAGAATCTCATCGCGGCGCTGGCCGAGAGTCTCAGCAGCCGTCCTGGCGTCAGCATGCAGACGCAGGCCATGCACGGGTTTGAGCCCGGCACGCCGCTGACCGTCAGTTTGCACGACGGTAGCCGACTGCGTACACGCCTGCTGATTGGCGCCGATGGCGCCCATTCGGCGGTGCGCGCTGCGGCGGGCATCGAACAGCACAAGGTGATGTATGGCCAGAGCGCGATCCTCGCCAACGTCAGTTTCGCGCGACCCCACGGCAATATCGCCCGACAGCGTTTCCTAGCCAGCGGCCCACTCGCGGCCCTGCCCCTGGCCACCCCGCGCGACTGCTCCATCGTGTGGTCTTGCAGTGACGAACGGGCGGCTGAACTCATGGCTTGTGAAGACGCCCACTTCATCGGCGCGTTGCGCGAAGCGTTGGAAGATTGCCTCGGCGGCGTGACGCACCTGAGTCCGCGTGCCGCCTTTCCGCTGGCGCGGGCGCAGGCCGCGCGTATGGTCGATGGTCATTGTGTGCTGCTCGGCGATGCCGCCCATCTGGTGCATCCGCTCGCCGGGCAGGGTTTGAATCTGGGCCTTATGGACGTCGCCGCGCTGGTCGAATGCCTGGGGCCCGCCGGCAGCGGAGCGTGGCCTTCGAACAGCGCATTGCGTCGCTTCGAACGCTGGCGCAAGAGCGAAACCCTCGCCATGACGGCCGTCACCGACGGTCTGAACCGGCTCTTTGTGCGCGACGAAAACCTCGTCCGTCAGGCGCGCGGTTTCGGCATGAATCTCACCCAACGACTCAAGCCACTCAAACACTGGCTGATTTCACGTGCGATGGGCACGGCCGGTGACGTGCCGCAGATGGTCAAGCCGCGTGCCAGCGGCCCCTCTTCTGCGCCCTGAATTGCCGCCGCCCGGGCGGTGGTCATTCCGAACTTCATTGGGCAGAATACGCGCCCCTCTCCTCAACGGCAGGCATGCAAGATGACCGCGGCCCTTTATGAATCCCATCTCACCAGCCTGCCGCTGATCCAGCGTGGCAAGGTGCGCGACATCTATGAAGTGGACGACAAACATCTGTTGATCGTGACCACCGACAGGATCTCGGCCTTCGACGTCATCATGTCCGATCCGATACCCGGCAAGGGTGCGGTGCTGACGGCGCTGGCGAACTTCTGGTTTGCGCGCGTCGAGAGTGTGATTCGTAACCATCTGTCCAAACTGAGCCTGGCCGACGTGCTGCCCGACGCCGCCGAGCGTGCCAGCGTCGAAGGCCGCGCGATCGTGGTCGACAAGCTGCGTCCCTTGCCGGTCGAAGCCGTGGTGCGCGGCTACATCATCGGTTCGGGCTGGAAGGATTATCAGAACACCGGCCGCGTGTGCGGCATCGAACTGCCTGCCGGGCTCAAACAGGCGCAAAAACTGCCGCAGGCGCTGTTCACGCCTTCGACCAAGGCCGAGATGGGTGAACACGACGAGAACATCGATTTTGAGCGCACCTGCGAACTGCTCGGTCGCGCGCGCGCCGAACAGGTGCGTGACGTGAGTCTGCGGATTTACCAGACGGCTGCCGACTTCGCGCGTACCAAGGGCATCATCATTGCCGATACCAAATTCGAATTTGGTCTCGATGCCAATGACGAACTGGTGTTGATTGACGAAGTGCTGACGCCCGATTCTTCACGCTTCTGGCCAGCCGATGAATATCAGGTCGGTATCAGCCCGCCCAGCTTCGACAAGCAGTTCCTGCGCGATTATCTGGAGACGTTGGACTGGAACAAGCAGGCGCCGGCGCCGAGGTTGCCCGCCGAGATCGCGGAACAGACTGCCGCAAAATATCGTGAGGCGCTGACCAGGCTGACGGCGTAGGCGCGCATGACACTGCCTCTGGTACGGCGTCTGGCTGATTTACCAGCCGACTTGCCCGCCGAGCAGATCAGCACCCTCACCACCGCTAGCCACTTTCGCCTGGAACACATCCTGTCCGGCGCGCATACGAGTCCCGTCGATTTCTGGTACGACCAGGCGCAGGCGGAGTGGGCGATTCTGCTGGCCGGCAGTGCGGCGCTCGAATTCGAGCAAGGCACGGTGGGCATGCAGGCCGGTGATGCCTTGTTGATCCCCGCCCACCTCAAACATCGCGTCGCCCAATCGACAGACGCCGTGTGGCTGGCGCTGCACTTTGACTGATCTTCCGTAGGTGCGAATTCATTCGCACATTGAAAGGCGCACCGAAGCATTCAGCCCTTGCTTGTAGGTGCGAATTTATTCGCACATTCAAAGGCGCGCCTATACGTTCAGCCATTGATTGCAGGCGCGAATAAATTCGCACCGACAGGCGATGCTGCTCTAACTCAGGTCTTCGACGCCAGATAAATGCTCTGGACGGCAGCGTTCATCGCCGCATCGAATTCGGCGTCGGACTGCTGCGCGGTCAGGCCTTCAGTCAGAGCGCGTGAGAAACTCGCGACCATCCCGTGCTGGCGGGCCAGTTTCTTATTGGCGTCGTCGCGGGCATAACCACCGGACAAGGCCACCACCTTCAACACGTTCTTGTGGGTGACAAAGTCGGCGTAGAGGTTGTCCACTTCCGGCAGGGTAAGTTTCAGCATCACTAACTGACCGGCCGGGAACGCGTCGAGACCTTTCTTCAGCGCGTCTTTCAGAACAGCTTCGGCAGCCGCTTTATCCGGACAGTGGATATCGACTTCCGGCTCAACGATAGGCACCAGACCCGCCGCGATGACTTGTTTGGCCACCGCGAGCTGCTGCTCAACCACCGCCTGGATGCCGGCAGCATTGGCCTGTTTGATGACCGAGCGCTCCTTGGTGCCGAAGATGCCCTTGGACTTGGCCTTGGCCAGCAGCGCGTCGAGGGTCGGCATCGCCTTCATGAGCTGCACGCCATTGGCTTCGTCTTCGAGGCCTTTGTCGATTTTCAGAATCGGCACCACGCGTTTGGCGCTCCACAGGAAGTCGGCGGTCGGTTGGCCTTTGACTTCGCGGTCCATGGTCGCCTCAAACAGGATGGCGCCGAGGATACGGTCGCCGTTGAAGGACGGGCTGGTAATGATGCGGGTGCGCATGGCGTGGATGAGATCCATCATCTGCGTCTCGCCCGAATATTCGCTCTCGCCGATGCCATAGAGCTTGAGTGCCTTGGGCGTGCTGCCACCGCTCTGATCGAGCGCTGCAATAAAGCCGTCCTGGGTCTGGAACTTGGTCTTCTGCTGTTCAAAGTAGCTCATGGTCGTCCTCGCGAAAACGCGGCTAAGGCTGTTGAATGCCGCGCGTTGGCGCGGCCTGGATTGAATGTCGGGATAAGCCGGATTATAGGAAGCCGGAATTGGCGGCACCAGCGCGCGGCACGCGGGGTGTGATTCATCCGACGTGGGGTACAAAATCGCCAACCGTGACGATTTTGAGACCATTGGTGCTGCCGGAATAGCCATGCAGATCACCTTTGGTAATGATGACCCG
>CAMCBY010000360.1 GCA_945873015.1 Klebsiella pneumoniae | reverse complement strand
TGAACAAGGTCGTATCGTACGACCGGCGGAGACTGCCGGCTCCCATGATGCGTGGCGCGCGCGCAATCGCACCGACGGCACCATTGCGGACTCTGCACTCGCCTTAGGTGAAAAAGCCAAACGGGCCTATAGCGACGCGGTGCGTGACTGGGCCATGTATGGCGCTGCGAGTCGCCATGCGTTTTCCGAGCAACAGGCGCGCGCCCATCTGGCACTGCCCGACGACAAGGTCGCGCTCGCCAACGCGCATTTCCGTTTCGGTTTTCATCTGCATAGCCACGGCCTGGTTGCGCAAGGCGATGTATTCCTGCAACGGGCTTCGGAATTACGCCCCGAGTCCTGGAACATCTACCGACAGGCGATGAATCTGCGCGAGATAGGGCCGATGGGATTTGCTGCCGACGACGCGTTTTTTGCGCGCGTCGAAGCGCTCGGCACCGAGCGTTATTATCCGCCACCCGATATCGAGGGTTATCCCACCGAACTCGGCTTCAAAGTGGAGAAATAAATCATGGGCAAGGTGAAAGTGGTCGAGGCCGACACCATCCCCTGGCAATTGGTGTCTGACGCGGTGGCGCCCGAAGTGGCGGCGCGTATGTCGCGTGCTGAGCGCGACGCCGATGTGCGCATCATGCACGCCAGCGTCGGCGGTCTGCAGTTGTTCGAAGCACGCATCTCGGCCAATGAAGAAATCAAGCTGCATGCCCATGCCGCGGATGAAATCATCTACATCCTCGAAGGCGAACTTCAGATCGGCCGTAAACGTCTCGGCCCCGGCGCATCGGTGTTCGTGGCCGGCCACACCTTGTATGGCTTTCGCAGTGGTGCCGAAGGCGTACGCTTTCTGAATTTCCGTGGTCAGGGCAATACCAGCTTCATCACCCGCGAGGAATTTGTTGCCCTCAAGACGTCGGCCTCACACGACCACAACGAGAACCATCAATGAAGCTCTTGTCCACCACCCTCGTCGCGGCATTTGGCATGTTCACCACGCTGGCTGCGCACGCCGAACACGATGAAATGCATGACGTGTTATCGCGCCTGTTGAGTGTCAAGGTGCAGGCGGCGCCAGGCTTCAAGAGCCGCATGCTGGTGCCACCGGGCGAATTGTATGACCCGCTGGTCATGCACCCGATGGGTGAGCAGGTGTGGTTGAACGACGACGGCAAAGAAGAACAGGGCGCCGATGGCGAACAGAAAGGCAGCCGCCTCATGGCGGTTGATCACGCGGGCAAGGTGTCGGTGCTGGTCGATGCCGACAAGATGCTGCCGATCAGCGCCGGCTTTGATGTCGCGCCACCGGGATTCGGTGAGTTCGGCGGCCAGGTGTTTGCGCTGTCGCAACCGAAAACCGGCGACAAGGGCGGCCAGGACAACTACGTCATGCAGCGTATCGATCCGAAGGCCGGTTTTGCAGTGAGCGTGTTCTGCACCTTGCCCGCGAGTAACGCCAAAGAAACCGCCGGCATCGGTGTCGACGCACGATTCGGCCCGCCCGGCAGCCCGTTCTTCGGCAAACTTTTTGCCTCGACCACGCTCAACAACACCATCTATCAGATCACGCCCGACGGCCGCTGCGAACCGTTTGTACGCCTCGACCCGGCCAGGCACGGCGGCCCGCTCTATCTGCGCTTCACGCCCGACGGCCAGAAACTGCTGGTGACGGTGGTGCGCGGCGGTATCTTCGCCGCGAGCGGCAGCGCCATTCTTGCCATTCACGCCGATGGCACGGTCGAAGACCAAGCCCTCGCCGAAGCGCCCACCATGTTCGGCTCCATCGACTTTGCACCGGCCGGCTTTGGCACCTACGGCGGTCAAATCTTCGTGGTCGAAGTCGGCTCCTATGAAATCCCCGTGCCGGCCGGCCGGCCACTCGCAGCCGATGGCAAACTGCATCGAGTGACACCCGAGGGCAAACTCGAACTGGTGGCCAGCGGCCTCATCAATCCATGGAACGTGCGTTTCGTCGGCAATCGTTTATGGGTCGGCGATATCAATGGCGACTTCATCTACGGCCGACGCGAACTGCCCGATGGTTTTATTGTTGAGGTCACGCCGCAGTAACTCAACGCGTGCGCGCGAGGAGTCGCGTTTAAACAAGCATTAAACGCGACGCCGACGCATCACCAGCCCCGCGCAGGCCAGCACCAGCGCGGGCAACATGGGCGGCACCGGCACACTTACCGCATCGAGTCGCACATTGTCGAAATCGACTTCGAGATCCGCCGCGAGTGCACTCGCATCCGGTACGTTGAGGTTGACCAGGCGAATGCTCAGATTCTGCCCGAGAGCGACAGGATTGGTCGCGCTGGTGAAGACCAGCGTGCTGGTGCCGACACCCCCCTCGGCCAGTGAGCCGGCGAGGGAATTGTCATCCGCGGCAATCACCTCGTTGCCTGCCAGCAACTCGATGCGATAAGCCGGGAAACCGGAGAGGTCAAAAAAATCACCGGAGCGTGCAGTGCCCGAGGCGATGTTGATGACATCGACCTCGAGGGTGTAACGCGTATTGGCGGCCAGTGTCGCCGCCAGGGTTTGTTGAAAGCCGTACTCGCCAAGACCGCCGCCACTGGCGAAATTAAAGGCGATGCCGACGCGCTGG
Source organism: Klebsiella pneumoniae (assembly GCA_945873015.1). Classification (GTDB taxonomy): domain Bacteria; phylum Pseudomonadota; class Gammaproteobacteria; genus JADJYF01. The sequence continues at coordinate 1,974 of CAMCBY010000360.1, read as the reverse complement.
CCTTGCGGTGCGCCATTCGGAATATTGGTGAACACGCCGGGCGCGCCGAGCGGGTCGGCCTCGAACGGCGTCAGGGTGCCAATGTAGAAGGTATTGCCGGCGCCGCCGCTGGTGATGTTGGCAGGATCGTAGAGATCCCAGCCGTTCAACGCCCCGAAGGTGAATTCATTGAACACGAACTCGCCGCTGACATCCTCAAAACCTGCATTGACGACGGTGAGCGGTGCGGCCTCGGCCGCCAGGGAACATCCAAACAGGACCGCCGCGGCCAACGGCCCGCCGCGATGACGAGCTGAGTTCTTGATCGATTGCATGGTGCTGACTCCCTGAAGATGAAGCGATGGTAGGCAGCGCGGGCGGCGGCGTCCGGTAACTATTCACTGTCTGAAACAAACAGGCGGGCAATCAGGGCGAATCAGGGGGCGAATGTGGGAATTCTCATATCGCCCTGGCCCAACCCTACCTAATCTCCGTTCCCAAGGGATGCGCCAGGGTCGCATGGGAGGAAATGGGATGAACCAGCACGAACAGTTGCTGAGCCTGTGTGAGGGCTTCTACGACGCGGCACTCGACCCATCGGCGTGGTCACATGTGCTCGCCCGCGTGGCGAGTTGTCTCGGCGCAGTGGGCGCCGATCTTCATCTGCTCGATGACGATGTTCTGCGCTGCAATTACATGGGTCTGCAGCCCAGTGAGTTGCTGCAGGAATACTCAAGCAGTTTTCTCAATCGCGAGCCGCGCTCGTTGGCGCTGCGTGATCTCGCGCCAGGCCAGGTCATCACTGATCTGCATATCGTCGATACCAAGACCATGCGCCAGCATCCTTATTACGCGCAATTCCTGGTGCGTGCGGGCCTCGGGCATTGTATTGCCGCGGCGCCGGTCAACGACGCACACCATCGCGCTTATTTCGGTGTGCATCTGCCGCCGGCGCTGGGTGCACCCAGCGATGAAATGCTGGCGCTGGTCAAAGCCATGCAGCCGCATCTCGGGCGGGCGGTCAGCGCGCAGTTCCGCATGATGGACGCCGAACTGCGTAATCAGGTCTACAGCGATGCGCTCGACCGTCTGACCTGTGGGGTCGCTATCTTGAACGGTGCCGGCAAACTCATGCTGTGTAATGCCGCTGCGCAGGCCGTGTTGGATACAAGTCAGACCTTGAAGCTGGTGCACGAACGCTTGACGGCCCCCCACAGTGGCGACGGGCGCAAGCTGCAGACATTGATTACACAAGCGCTCACGCGGCGCGAACTGCGCGGTGGCGCGATGGTTGTGCGTGGGCCCGACGCACGGGCTTTCAGCGTGACGGTGGACGCCACCAGCGAGGTGTTTCGCGCAAGTACCGGTGGCGCGGTCTACGTCTACATCACCGATCTCAACGCGCGTCCCGCCCAAAACGGACACCGTCAGGTACGCGAAATGTTCGGCTTTACGCCGGCCGAAACCCGCATCGCGGTCGGCCTCGCCGATGGCTTTTCCGTGCAGGACGTGGCGTCACGGGTCGGCGTGACCTACGAGAGTGCGCGTTTCACCTTGAAACGCGTCTATGAAAAATTGTGTGTGCACAAACAAGGCGAACTGGTGGCCTTGATTCGCGCCGCACTGCCACCGCTGCGTGCACGCGACGAACGGCACTGATCGACGCGCCCCTGCTGTGAGTTGCCGCGACGAGCCCTCCTCTCGCGGCAGCCAACTTATCGGCATCGCTCGCAGGACGCGTCGATGCCGAGGGTCAGGGATGACCCACCTCTTGTTCTTGCAGAGATTTCTTCTGTAGGTACGAATTTATTCGCACACTAAAGGGCGCGACTGAGCTCGAGGCGCGGCGTGAATGTGCGAATAAATTATAAATTGAGTGTAGGTCTCAAACTGAGCGTCGGCAGGTGATCTTCTGTGGGTCAGACTTCAGTCTGACATTCACAGGCGATTGGCGGCAGGAGGCTTTCACGACAGTGTCAGACTGAAGTCTGACCC
>CAMCBY010000359.1 GCA_945873015.1 Klebsiella pneumoniae | reverse complement strand
GCTAGCATGGCTCGCCACTCATTCGGACCAGGGAGTTTCACCATGGCGCAGCTGCTGCAGATCGATTTTCCATTCGCCGGACCGTTTGGCGCCGAGATGGCCAGCCAGTTGCGCGAACTCGCTGAATCGATCGCCACTGAACCGGGTTTCCTGTGGAAAATCTGGACCGAGAGCGCCACCAGCGGCGAGGCCGGTGGCATTTACCTGTTTACCGACACCGCCAGCGCGCAAGCCTATCTGACCAAACACAGCGCGCGCCTCGCCGCTTTCGGCGTCGAAGGCATCCGTGCGCGCCTGTTCGATATCAATGCCGATTTGACCCGCATCACCCACGGGCCGCTGGCGTAAGCCGCGCGCACCACTACCGTGAATACTGTTGCCCCCGCGCCGTCGGTGCGCCGTTATGTGCTCGGCATACTGTTGGTGGTCTACACCTTCAACTTCATCGACCGACAAATCCTTTCGATTCTGCTCGAGTCCATCAAACGCGACCTGGTATTGACCGACCAGGCGCTGGGTTTTCTCGCCGGCTTCGCCTTTGCTGCTTTCTACGCCACGCTTGGCATTCCAATGGCGCTGTGGGCCGATAGAGGCAATCGCCGCAATCTGATCGCCGCCTCGCTCGCGCTGTGGAGTGCGATGACCGCCGCCTGCGGCCTGGCGCAGAACTTCATGCATCTCGCCTTTGCGCGCATCGGTGTCGGCATCGGTGAAGCGGGCTGCAGTCCGCCTTCGCATTCGATTATTTCCGATTATTACCCCGCCAAGGAACGCGCCACCGCGATCGGCATTTACGCCCTCGGTATTCCTTTCGGCATCATGTTCGGCCTGTTTCTCGGCGGCTGGATCAACGAATTGTTCGGCTGGCGCCGCGCATTCTTCGTGGTCGGTCTGCCGGGACTCGCGCTGGCATTGCTGGTGCGTTTCACCGTGCCCGAACCCACCCGCGGCTTGGCCGATGCGCGCGCCGACAAAGGCGAACAACCGGGCATCATGGAGACCGTGCGTTTTCTCAAACGGCGACCGGCGTTTTTACACCTGTCGTTTGGCGCCGCATTGGCCTGCTTCGTAGGCTATGGTTTTATCGCCTGGTTCCCGTCTTTCCTGATCCGCACCCACCATATGAAGACCACCGACGTCGGGCTGTGGCTGGGATTGCTGATTGGTGTGGTGGGCGGCATCGGCATGTTTCTGGGCGGCGTACTGGCCGATAGATTCGGCACCCGCGACACTCGCTGGAGCGCCTGGATAGTCACCGTCGCCAACCTCATCGGCCTGCCGTTTGGCGCTGCGGCCTACCTGGTCAACGATCCTTATCTTGCGCTGGCGTTTTTTATTCCGCCGGTACTAGCCGCCAATTTCTGGCAGGCCACCACCCTCGCTCAAGCTCAGAGCATGGTGCGCCTGCGTATGCGTGCCCAGACCTCGGCCATCCTGCTGTTCATCGCCAACATCCTCGGGCTGGGCGCGGGGCCGTGGGCCATCGGCGCGGTCAGCGACATGCTGGCGCCACGCTTCGGCGCCGATTCATTGCGCTACAGCCTGCTCGGCTTTAGTGTCATCGGTCTGTGGGTGGCCTGGCATTACTACCAGGGCGGCAAACATCTGAAGGCGGACTTGGCGCGGGCCGACGATCCGGCGTGATGCGCGGCGCTTAGATTGATTTGGGTCTACGACCAGGCGTTGTGGAGTCGACTTGCAGCGCAAAACGCCCAAGTCGATTTTTGCTGTGGACCTGGAGTTCGCCACCGCCGTACCCCGGGGCTTGAAGACTCTTGAGGAGACTCCCGAGCTTGAGTCCGATGATCGGACCCAAACCCGGGAAGACGATGATGCGCAGGTTCCCGGGTTACTGGTTGTTCGGCATGAAGCCGAAACCCTTATAGAAGCCTTTCGACATATCGTCAGCCGACATCTTGTGCGCCTCCATCCAGGCCGTCATTTCGTCCATCGAGACAGTGCCGTCCTTGTCACTATCGAGTTCCGCGAAATGATCTGAATACCAGGGTTGGAATCCAGCGAATCCCTTCCCGAGAACGTGTTCCATCGACTTCACTTCGGTCGTGGACACCTTGCCGTCGTTATTGTCGTCATACATTTTCGCAACGTCGGCCCACGGCATAAAACCTTCGGCCACACATACACTGCTGGTGACCACCAGGCCCAAAATGGCTGGGATGATTTTCATCATTTTCTTTACTCCTTACTTATCAAAACTCTTACTTCAAGCGAATTCTTTGCGCGGCGCCAACGATCTGCACGCCGGCCTTCTTGCATTTCCAGCGACCCGGTCCATCGACATGAGTGAGGCTCTGGTCGCCGGCGCGGCACCGCGGCGAATCGAGATCGGGCTCCTCGCGAGATTTCGAGGTCACGCACCTGCCTGCGTTATTTTTTCATTGCATCCTTGCTCATCTCATCTTTACCCATGGCGTCCTTGGCCATTTCGTCTTTGCCCATCGCGTCCTTGCCCATGGCGTCCTTGGCCATTTCGTCCTTTTTCATTTCGCCTTTGCTCATGGCATCTTTCGCCATACCATCCTTGCTCATCGCATCGTCGGCATAGACGTTGCCGCCGGCAAACGCGAGGGCGATCGAAAAACACATTGCAGTAAGAATCTTCATGACTTCATTCCTTCATTTGAGTGGAGACGGGAGCTGGCCCAATCGCCGGCTTTGCGGGGCAGCTGATTCATAGTCAACTACCCCCGAACCAGTTTTACCCCTGGTCTTGCCAGTAGCCGCTACCCACACCGGGCCAGTTTGCCGGCCTGCTTGGTAGTTCGTCGGCAAACGGCCTTCGGTTACACGCAACAAAAGATTTTCTGTCCGACCATTGATTCGAAGGGTGGCTGTAACCAATTGCTCCCATCCAGCGAATAGCTTGAAACGGTCAGGTGACGGTATCCATCAAGGTCCGGCAGGAGTTGCGACTGAACGCCCTGGCGGACGCGCACCCGGCTATCAAAGCATTGGTAAAGAGCCTGACGCGTATTTGCGCGTTCTCTCTAAGGGGCGCCAGAGCGGATTAAGCTCGAAAAGCGATGGACGCGCTGCAGGCGTCCATCCTTGCGCTATATCACCTGCGGCATAGCTATGACGCGAATCAACCGCCAACGGACTGGGGACACACCATTGCGACATTCACACCCATGGACATGCTGCGACGACGCGCCCTATGCGGACAGCCTCACGGGGCGCTACACGGATGATTTCGCCGTTCGTTGTCCGCAACCGCTGCACGGTCAAGCATGACAACATCTGCCATCAAAGTTGGGACGTGTCGTGGGAGACACGAACTGGCAACACTGCTCGGCAGTGAAGAATGAAAACCAGCGAGCTCATCGCGATGCTCGCACGCGGTGACGTTGCAGTCGCACCCATGCGCGTCGAACGCCGCTTTGCCATCGGTATTGGCCTCGGCCTAAGTGTGGCCGTACTGCTCATGGAAGTGATGCTCGGCGCGCGTGATGATTTCTACGCCGTGCTGAATATGCCAATCTTCTGGGTCAAGCTGGCGTTTGCTGCCAGCCTCGCATGCACCAGCCTGCTCGGTGTCATGCGCCTGTCGCGGCCCGGCGCCCGACTTCGACTCACGCCCGCCGCCATGTTCGCGCCCACCGTCGCGCTTTGGCTAATGGGTGTCGTCACGCTGTTTTCCGCAACTCCGCCACAGCGCATGAACCTCATCCTCGGCGATACCTGGGACGTGTGTCCGGCCTTGATAACAATGCTCTCTGTACCGCTACTTGTCGGCACATTGCTGGCCGCCAGGGGCATGGCCCCGACTCACTTGCGCTTGACGGGCGCGGCGGCAGGTCTGTCTTCTGGTGCCTTCGCAACGCTGGTCTATTCTCTGCACTGCCCGGAAATGACCGCGCCCTTCATCGCCATCTGGTACACCCTCGGCATTGCGATACCCGCCGTCTTCGGCACATTGCTCGGACCGTCCCTGCTGCGCTGGTAGCTGCGGGCAAATCGGACGGTAGTTGCTGAACCTTGCCTGCTTGAACCTGCGTAAGAGCGTCAGCCCGGAGGCCAAAAGTCGTTCGCGCCCAAGCCCTGCAAGGCCAGACCATGCCCAAGTTGCTCCAGCATCAACTGTTTCAAACGCTGCGTCAGAAGGATGCGCGCATAACGCAGAGTGAGCGGCGGCTGGCTGGCCAGTTGCTCAGCCAGTTCCCATGCACGCGCGAGCAATTTGTCCGCCGGCAACACTTCGTTCACGACGCCCATCTCCTCCGCACGCTGCGCAGAAAGTGTCTGACCGGTCAGCAGAAAGTAGCGCCCACGGTTGATACCAAGTACCAAAGGCCAGATGACGTGTACCCCGTCGCCAGGGACGAGTCCGTTAGGGAAGTGGGGCGCATCCTGAAAGGACGCGTGTTCGGCGGCGAGCACAATGTCACAAAGCACAGCAAGTTCTGCGTGAATCGAAACCGGACCATTGACCGCCGCGATCATGGGCACTTCGATTTCGAGCAGATTCATGAGTAGCTGCTTGGCGTTCCAATAAATTTGATTCCAGGTAAGGGGCGACATTTCAGAAGTTGGCAGGCGTTTGCCAACATTGGACGAGTCCACCGCT
>CAMCBY010000358.1 GCA_945873015.1 Klebsiella pneumoniae | reverse complement strand
CGTGCGCTGGCCAAGCGGCTCAATATCGACATCAAACGTTTCGTCGATACCCTGGGCGCCAAGGTCGGCGACTGCGGGGTTGCCCAACCGATGATGATGCTGTCCAAAGTGCTGGCCGAAGCGGGTGCCAACGAGCGCATCCTGGTGGTGGGCTTCGGCCAGGGCGCGGACGCAATCCTGATACAGACCACGCCGTTGCTGTCGACCATCCAGGGCGCCCGTGGCCCGCAGCGTTATCTCGAACAATGCCGGGTCACGGACAACTACACTTATTTTCTGTCGCTGCGCGGGCAAATCGACATCGACTTTGGTCTGCGCTCGGAGCGCGACAATCGCACTGCGTTGTCGGCCTACTACCGCAAACGACGCGATATCAATTCGATGCTGGGCGGCCGCTGCCGCGCGTGTAACACCTTGCAGTTCCCGCGCTCACTGGTGTGCGTGAAATGCGCGGCGTCCGATTCGCAGGAAGGCGAGACCCTCTCGAATCTCATTGGGCGGGTCAAGTCCTTCACTGAGGACTGGCTGGCTTATACGCCGTCGCCGCCCTATATCTATGGCAACGTCGAGTTCAATGATGGCGCCAACATCATGCTCGAGTTCACCGATTTCACCGCCGGCCAGGTCAAGGTCGGTGATTCGGTGCGGATGGTGTTCCGCATCAAGGATTTCGATCACAAACGGAATTTCCGTCGCTATTTCTGGAAACCCGCGCCGCTCCTTGGTTGAGCTTTCACACTCGCCAAGTCATCCACGAAACCTGAAGGAGTTAAAGATCATGGCCAAGGGCATCAAAGACAGGGTCGCGATTATCGGTATGGGTTGCTCACGTTTCGGCGAGCGCTGGGATTGCGGGCCGGAAGAACTGATCGTCGAGGCTTTCACCGAGGCCTTGGCTGACGCCAAGATCGATCGCGACCAGCTGGAGATGGCGTGGCTCGGCCTGTTCTTTCAGGAACAGAGCGCAGGCAAATCGGCGCTGCCGCTCAGCATGTCGCTGCGCCTGCCCAATATTCCGGTGACGCGTGTCGAGAACCTCTGTGCAACCGGCACCGAGGCTTTGCGCGGCGCGGTCTACGCAGTGGCTGCCGGGGCCTGTGATTTCGCGCTGGCGGTGGGCGTCGAAAAACTGAAGGACACCGGCTACGGTGGCCTGCCGGAACGCACCAAGGGCAGTTTCGACGACCTGTGGCTGCCGAACGCAACGGCGCCGGGCGCGTTCGCCCAGCTCGCCAGCGCCTATACCGCCAAACATGGCTGCGATCCGAAGGATCTGAAACGCGCCATGGCACACATCTCCTACAAGAGCCATCAGAACGGCGCCTTGAATCCCAAGGCCCATCTGCAGAAGACCATCACCGAAGATCAGGCGCTGAATGCGCCGATGATCGCCTATCCGCTCGGCCTTTATGACTGCTGCGGGGTCAGCGATGGCGCGGCCTGCGCGATCGTGACCAGTGTTGAGAAGGCACGTGAGATGGGCATCAAGGACATGGTGACCGTCAAAGCCATGCAGCTCGCGCCCAGCAACGGTCTCGAAATGTCCAACACCGCGTGGGACGGCAGTTACCTGCTCACCACCCGCATCGCCGCCGAACGTGCCTACAAAGAAGCCGGCATCACCAATCCGGTCGAACAGCTCGACATGACCGAAGTGCATGACTGCTTCTCGGTCACCGAGTTGGTGGTGATGGAAGATTTGGGTCTTTCAACCCCGGGCGGCGCCATCAAGGACGTGCTGGACGGCAAGTTCGACCGCGACGGGCAGGTGCCCTGTCAGATTGACGGCGGTCTGAAGTGTTTCGGTCACCCGATAGGCGCGACCGGTCTGCGTATGGCTTATGAGATGTATCTGCAGCTGCTCGGCCGGGCGGGTAAACGCCAGTTGAAGTCGCCGAGTCTCGGGCTCACCCACAACCTCGGTGGGCACCCGTTCCGCAACGTCGCCAGCGTTTCGATTTTCGGTCTGCATTCGGCTTGAGGCCGCGCTGATTTGGCGCGACCATCGCCGCCGCGTGCAGGCACGCGGCGGCGCGTTGAACCGACGGCGTTCGCCGCGCGTAGAATCAAGCACTATCAACCCTTTCGATGCGCGGGCACGCGCGCCTCGCCACGCGGCTGGCGTGGCGCTGTGGCGCTGTCGTTTGCCCTGCCAGACCGGAGCCAGACATGAATCCCTATCGTTCGCCCTGGATGACCCCCGACCACGAGCTCTACCGCGACACCGTGCGGCGTTTTATCGAAACGGAATTTGTGCCATGCCGTGAACGTTGGATAGAGCAGGGGCGGCCTGAACCCGAAGCGTGGGCCAAGGCCGGTGCCGTCGGCATGCTGTTGCCGGACGTGCCGGGAGAATACGGTGGCGGTGACGGTGATTTTGGCTTCGACGTCATTACCTACGAAGAACTGTCGCGCGCCTGCATCTCGAGCTTCGGTAACGGCATCCAGAGTATCGTCGCCCATTACCTTATGCGTTACGGCACCGAGGAACAGAAGCAGCGTTGGCTGCCGGGCATGGCGCGCGGCGAAATCATCACCTCCATCGCCATGACCGAACCCGGCACCGGCTCTGACCTGCAGGCAGTGAAAACCCGCGCGCTGCGCGACGGCGACCACTACGTGCTGAACGGCTCGAAGACCTTCATCACCAACGGTTACAACGCCAACCTCATTTGTGTGGTGTGCAAGACCGATCCGGATGCACGGGCCAAGGGCATTTCGCTGCTGATGGTCGAGGTCGATGATCTCGACGGTTTTCGCCGCAACAAGCCGCTCAAGAAGGTCGGCATGAAGGGCCAGGACACCTGCGAACTGTTTTTCGACGATGTGCGTGTGCCGGCCGACAATATTCTCGGCGGCGTCGCCGGCCAGGGTTTTTATCAGCTCATGGCGCAACTGCCGCGTGAGCGGCTCATCATCGGCGTGTCGGCGGTCGCGGCGATGGAGGCGGTGCTCGAAGGCACCATCGAATATTGCAAACAACGCAAAGCTTTCGGCCAGACCCTGCTCGACTTTCAGAACACCAAATTCAAACTCGCCGAACTCAAGACCGAGACCAAGATTGCGCGCATCTTCCTCGACCATTGCATCGAGCAACTCGGCGCGGGCACGCTGGACAATGAAACGGCGTCGATGGCCAAGTGGTGGTGCAGCGAGAAACAGTTCGAAACCGCGCACCAGTGCCTGCAGTTGCATGGCGGCTACGGTTATATGCTCGAATACCCGGTCGCGCATTTTTTTGCCGATGCGCGCGTGCAGATGATCTACGGTGGTTCCAACGAAATCATGAAGGAGTTGATCGCCCGTTCGCTGTAGGCGAGGGCGCGAATACCTATGGCAGACAACGCCAATCTCTATGCGCGACTGGCGGCCGGTTTCGACCGCGACGCGCTGTTCCTAGAACTGCTCAACGGCAGCAGTTACAGCTATGGCGACGCCGAAAAGGCCAGCGCCCAGGTCGCCAACGCGCTGCGCAGTCTCGGCATCGTGCCCGGCGACTGCGTGGCGGTGGTGGCGGAAAAGAGTGTTGCGCTGGTGTGGCTGTATCTCGGCTGTCTGCGTGCCGGCGTTATCTACCAGCCGCTGAACAGTTCCTACAGCGAACGCGAACTGGCGTTTTTTATTGGCAACTCCGGTGCGCGACTGGTCATCCACGACCCACAACTCGGCAAGCGCATTGAAGCGGCTTGCGGGCAGTGCGCGCAGCAAGTGCGTCTTATGACGCTGGACGCGCAAGGCGGCGGCGAAATTGCCGACGCCTGGGCGCGCGCGCCGGATGCGTTCGACACCACCGTTACCGGTTCTGACACCGTCGCCGCACTGCTTTATTCGTCCGGCACCACCGGCACCCCGAAGGGCATTCCCATTACCCACGGCAACCTCTACGCCAATGCGGCCGCGCTGCGCGAAGCGTGGGACTTCCGTCGTGACGACGTGCTGTTGCATGCCTTGCCGTTCTATCACGTGCACGGGCTGTTCATTACTTTGCATCCGGCCATGCTGGCCGGCATGCGCCTGCGTTTTCATGCGCGTTTCGAGGCCGAGGAAGTGGTGGCGGCTCTGCCCGGCGCGACTTTGTTCGCGGGTGTGCCGACCTATTACACCCGGCTGCTGAGTTCGCCGGCTTTTGCCAGGGACGTGTGTGCGACGGTACGACTGTTCATCTCGGGCTCGGCGCCGTTGCTGGAATCAACTTTCCATGAGTTTGCGCAGCGCACCGGTCAGGTGATCCTCGAGCGCTACGGCATGACGGAGACCGGCATCAATACCTCCAACCCCTTGCACGGTGAAAGGATTGCGGGTTCGGTTGGCCTGCCGCTGACGGGCACCGATGTGCGGGTGGTCGATGACAACGGCCAGTGCCTGCCACAAGGTGAGATTGGCGAAATCGAGGTGCGCGGACCGAACGTGTTTGGCGGCTATTGGCGACTGCCGGAGCAGACCGCTGGCGCCTTCAGTGCCGACGGTTATTTCGACACGGGCGATCAGGGGCGCTTCGACGCCAATGGTTATCTGTATATCGTTGGCCGCAGCAAGGACATGATCATCAGCGGCGGGCTGAACGTATACCCTAAGGAAATCGAGAGCGAGCTCGA
>CAMCBY010000357.1 GCA_945873015.1 Klebsiella pneumoniae | reverse complement strand
GCACCGAGCGAGAACTGCACGTGATGAGCATTGCCGTCTTCACCGAAATAATCCGGCGAATAGTTGTAATCGAAACCGACGGTGGGCTTGAGCATCAAACCCTCGAAGGACTTCGCCACACCGAGGTTGACTTCGAAGTAGTTGGCGTCGATGTTCGGGAATTGGCCGAGATAGGGCTGCTCTTGTCCGGGCGGTGGCACCGGGAAGCCCGTGCCAGCGTCACCCGGCCGTAAACCGGTCGACGGATCAAAGCCGGGCGGATCCAGGCCTTCGGTCTCCCTCGAGCTTTCGCCAGGGAACATGTAATAGAGCAGGTTGACGTGCATGTCGATGCCCGACATGGTCCAGCCGTAACCGCCGTAGATGTCGACTTCGATGTTGGAGTCGGAAAATTCGGTGTTCGAACCCCACACGCCCGCCGAGAAACCCTGGAACGCCCAGTCAAAGCCACCCTGCATGGCAAAGCCGTCCGAATTACTGATACCGCGGAAACGGTAGTCAGACGCGAGCGTTGCGTTGGCAGTAAAGTTCTCGGGCGCGAACATATTGGTGCTCGGCGCCTCTTCGGCGATGGCTGCGCCGGCAGCGCTTGCCAGGACCAGCGCCGCGGCGCTCGATAACATTCTGTTCATGGGTAAATGTCTCCTCAGTAAAAAATCTCTTCCGGTAGTCGGTGCCGCACGCCACAAGCCATGGACTCCTGTGCCAGTGGTTGCAATAGCCGTTCCACTTTCGTGGGCGACGGCTTGGTATCCATTGAGCGCGCGTTTAACACACCGCTAAATGACAAAAAAACTATACTTTTTAACACTTAACGATGTCTAATTAATGTAGTTAATTATTCGACAAGAGGCAAGCAACTGGCAATGTTAATCTTTCGTCTACAGATTTCGCCCCGATAAGGAGCAAAGTTGCGAAAATGAGTCCTTTTTCGCATCAAAGTGGCCCGTATTGATGCGCGAAAGAGATAGATTACGAGGCAGAGCGGTCATCAGCAGGGGCTTGGTGGTCTGGCGTAGAATCCGGCTGCAAGCGGTCGCTGGCTGGAAGTAGGCGCACCACAGAGAATGCCGCTCAATGGGATGTGACTGCGAACTCACCTAGATGATGGTTCCAGCCGGGCGCAGCGCGGCTGTTGCAGACAATTACGACACAGTGGAGACACTTTCGCGTCACGATTGTCATTTAACGGTAACAAAACTGTCCCAAAATCACCGCGTCGCGCCCCCACCATCTTTGGGGCGGGCTTTCGCGGTGCACGCTGCGCCGCTCCTAACTCGGAGTACCAGATGAATTTACCCTCCAGCAAATCACCTCGCAGTCCGCACGACAGCGCGATTCCTGCGGGCTCGGCAGGCGAGTGCAATCGGCGGCACACATGGGTGCGCAGCAGCGCCTGGCGCGCCCGCGTGTGCGGCCTTGCACTTGCCATGCTGGCGGGAGTGGCCAGTGCCGCCGCGCCGGCGGGTGTGACATTAGATCTATACGTCGATACCGTGACCAAACAGGTCTACGCCGAACCCGGACCGAATCGTGTCGCTCTCGGTCGTTTCGCGCGAGTTGAGGACCAGACCGGCGCACCGCCAGTGGCTGCGGCGCCCGCAGCCACATCGACGGTTGCCGCGAGCGCCATACCCGCCGCGACCGTTGCGGCGGCCGTTGCAGCGGCTGCCCCGACCTCCGCCGATGCACCGGCGCAGGCCAAACCGGCCGAGAAACCGAAGTGGTATGACCGCCTCGCTCTCCGTGGTTACACCCAGTTCCGCTATACCGAATCGCTGGACCGCGACCTCGACGATTACCGTCACCATGCGGACCGCTCGTGGGGCAATGATCAGTCCTTTCTCGTGCGCCGAGCGCGCGTAATATTAAGTGGAGACGTCTCAGACCATCTGTCCATCTACTTGCAGCCCGATTTTGCGGTCACGCCCCCCGGCTCGAGCCAGACCCATTTTGTGCAACTGCGTGACGCCTACGCGGATATTGCTTTCGACAAGGCCAAAGAATTCCGCGTGCGGGTTGGCCAGTCAAAAATTCCTTACGGTTTCGAAAATCTGCAGTCGAGCCAAAATCGTCTGGCCCTCGATCGTAACGACGCCTTCAATAGTTGCTGCCGAGACGAACGCGACATCGGTGCATTTCTGTACTGGGCCCCGGCCCATATCCGCGCCCGATTCAAGAGCCTGGTTGATAAAGGTTTGAAAGGATCGGGCGACTACGGCGTGGTCGGTGCCGGCATATATAACGGCCAAGGCGCTAACCGTCTGGAAGCCAACGATCAATTCCACATGGTGGGCCGCGTGTCTTATCCGTGGGAATTCGCCAATGGTCAGATTGTCGAGGTCGGCGGTCAGATTCAACATGGCCGCTTTATGCCGACGATGGACGCCGGCATCATCCTCGATGGCCCCCGCGATGGCCTCGCGGATGACCGCTTCGGCTTCAGTGCCGTGCTCTATCCGCAGCCCTTCGGACTGCAGGCCGAATGGAACTGGGGCAGAGGCCCGTCGCTCAATGCGGATCAGACTCGTGTAGGCGTCAAGGCGTTGAACGGCGGTTACGTGCAAGCCATGTATCGCTTCCAGTCCGCCTACGGCGTGCTGTTCCCGTTCGTTCGCTGGCAGCACTACGAGGGTGCCATGAAGTTCGAGCGTAACGCGCCGCGCAATTCGGTATCTGAGACCGAACTTGGCCTCGAGTGGCAAATTCGTCCGGAAGTGGAATTGACCACGATGTACGTGATGAGCGACAGAACCAATGTGCTGGTCGCCCCGTACGATCAGGTGAGCGGCGACTTGCTGCGTTTCCAGCTGCAGTGGAACTATTGAGTCAGTCGCGGGGCCCCAAGTGGGCCCCCTTCCCTCGTCTTCAATGCTGACTACGATAAGGTGAGCGGTACCTCCGCCGCTCACGTAATCGAACCTGAGATGGCTGGCGGCGGTGCCCCTCACCGCCGGATTGTTCAATGATCGCTTGGCCTGTATCATCCCCGCGCTGCTCACGGAACCTGACATACGCAGCACTTCCTCGACCGCGAACCCAGTTTTACGAATGCGTGCAGCCCCCGCCTGAAGCGTGATCGCTGTGCGGTCTGGTGCCGGTTCGTCAGCAGGCGCAGGGTGAAGTTGCACGGGGCCGGCGTGACGCGCTGGCAACTTTTTTAATGACCTGTTGCCAAACGGGCCAATTCGTCTCCCACCTGAGGCATCTGTCAGCATGACCCCCCCAACGTTAATTCCGGATTCGAGCCCTTCAGCGTCTCCCGAAAAGAGCGCGCTCGATCCGCCCAGCGCGCACTGGGAACCCAATTTCCGTGAATCGTGGCGGGCCGACCTTGGAGCCTCAGTGGTCGTGTTCCTGGTCGCCCTGCCGCTTTGCCTCGGTGTCGCGCTGGCATCTGGCGCGCCGTTGTTTTCGGGTATCGTCACCGGCATCATCGGTGGCATCGTAGTGGGTCTCGCTTCCGGCTCACACTTGATGGTGAGCGGGCCGGCGGCAGGCCTGACCGCTATCGTGCTTGCGGCCATCACTTCGCTCGGTTCCTTCTCCGCATTTCTCACTGCCGTGTTCATCGCCGGCCTGCTACAAATCGGTCTCGGCCTGCTGCGTGCCGGCGTGATTGGCTATTACTTTCCCAACGCCGTCATTCGCGGCATGCTGGCGGGTATCGGCATCATCATCATACTCAAGCAACTGCCACACGCGGTCGGCTATGACGCCGATTTTGAAGGTGATGAGGCCTTTCAACAGGCCGACAGCCAGAACACCTTTTCGGCGCTCCTGAGCGCACTCGACGACATACACCTCGGTGCGATGCTCCTGAGTGGCATTGCGCTGGTGCTGCTCGTATTGTGGGATCAGCCGTTCATGAAACGCTTCGCGAAGATTCCCGCCGCCCTGCTGGCCGTGGTCGTGGCGCTGTTGCTGAACGGTATGTTTATCGCCAGCGGTTCACCGCTGGCGATCAGCGGAGACCACTTGGTCAATCTGCCAACCATTGCCTCGGCCGCCGATTTGCGCAATGCGCTCAGTTTTCCCGACTGGAGCATGCTCACGAATGGCGCACTGTGGAGCGTCGCGATAACGCTGGCGGTGGTCGCCTCGCTGGAAACCCTGCTGAGCCTCGAAGCAACCGACCGCATGGACCCGCTCAAACGTGAAGCCCCGCCCAATCGCGAATTGCTCGCCCAGGGTCTCGGCAACGCCTTGTGCGGTCTGGTCGGCGGCCTGCCCATGACCGGTGTCATCGTGCGCAGTTCGGCCAATGTGTTTGCCGGGGCCAAAACCAAAGCCTCTGCCATCCTGCACGGCATCATGCTGCTGATAGCCGTGCTGGCTGTGCCTGGACTGCTCAATCGCATCCCGTTGGCCGTACTCGCCGCCATCCTTATCTATACGGGCTGGAAACTCGCCCACCCGCGTCAGTTGAAGTTCTTCTTGAGCAAGGGTTTCCATCAATGGGTGCCGTTTGTAGTGACCATCATCGCGATATTGCTGAGCGATCTGCTCAAAGGCATCGCCGTAGGCCTTGTGACCAGCGTGGTATTTATTCTGCTCGAGCATCTGCGAGTCGAGAGTTGCCAGGTAGTTGAGACGGTCGGCAATCGCAC
>CAMCBY010000356.1 GCA_945873015.1 Klebsiella pneumoniae | reverse complement strand
CGCCTCATCCACGGCGTCAGCCATGTGCGCTTCGGCGCCGACGGACGGGTGGTCAGTCATCGCGACTACTGGGACGCCGCCAGTCAGGTCTACGAACAACTGCCGCTGCTCGGCGGCGTATTGCGCTGGCTCAAGCACCGCATCGGCTGCACGCGCGGTCGCCCATACGACAATCGCGCGTTACGCGCTGGTTCGGCACTTAATACGACCAATACGAAGCCGTTATACTCGCGTGCATGACTACATCCACTCCCCCGCTTCGTATCCTTATCACCAACGACGACGGCATGCACGCACCGGGCATTGAACTGCTCGAACAGATTGCGCTGACCATGACCGACGATGTGTGGGTGGTGGCCCCCGACCAAGAGCGCAGTGGCGCCGGTCATTCCATTTCGCTGACCTTACCGATCCGCATGCGGCAGCTCGGGCCTAAGCGCTTTCAGGTCGCCGGCACCCCGACCGACTGCGTGCTGATGGCGCTCTCGCAGTGCATGACCGACGGGCCGCCGACCTTGCTGCTGTCGGGCATCAACAGTGGCGCCAATCTGGCCGAAGACGTGACCTACTCCGGCACCATCGCGGCAGCCATGGAGGGCACGCTGTTCGGCATCCGCTCCATCGCGCTGTCACAAGTGCGTGCGCCAGGTACGGTCGCCGACTTCGCGCCGGCGGCGGCATTCTGCCCTGATCTTTTGCGCAAGGTGGTGGCGCTCGCGGACTGGCCGCCCGGCTCGTTCATCAACATCAACTTCCCGGATGTGCCGGTCGATGAAGTGAGCGGTGTGCGCCTCACCACCCAGGGCCAGCGTCCACCCGGCTCGTTCTCGATCGTGCCGCGCGTCGATGCGCGCGCCCAGCCTTATTACTGGGTGAAGATTGCCTATACCAGCGGCAACGAACTCACCGACACCGATCTGCACGCGATTGCCGCCAAAGCGGTCGCGGTCACGCCGATCAAAATGGATTTCACCGACCAGGTCTGGCGCGACAAGCTCGCCGGCCTGCTGCGCTGAGGGCAGCACCATGCAAGGGGTATTTTTCGATCTCGGCGGCACGCTTTTCAGCTATCGCAACCTGGCCCGCGCGACCGCACCACTGCTCACCGAAGCCGTTCGCCGGCTGGGCGTGACCGCCAGCCACGCGCAGATCAAGGACGCCTTTGCGCAGGCCTCGCGCGATATGTCGTTCGCCTATGCGGACCGCGCTTATTACCTGCACGCCGACTACTTTCACGACACCTTCATGCGCTTTGCCGAGTTACTCAGTGCCCCCCACGACGAAGCGGTGCACGATTGGTACCGCGCCGCCAACCACGTCGCGATCATTGACTGTCTGCAGTTGAAAGACGACTGCATCGACACCCTCGCGCACCTGAAAGACGCCGGGCTGTATCTGTCCGTGGTGTCGAATATCGATGACGACATGCTCGCCCCGCTGATCGAACGCGAGGGTCTTGAGCGCTATCTCGATCACTGGACCAGTTCCGAAGCCGCGCAGTCGTGCAAACCCGACAGGCGCTTCTTTGAGGTCGCTCTCGAGCGTTCCGGCCTGCGCGCGGCCGATGTGCTGTTCGTAGGTGATTCGCCCGAACACGACATCATCGGCGCTAATGCGGTCGGCATGCGTACCGCGCTCATTCTCGACGGCGGCATCCCGCCGCCACTGCAGACCGGGCGTGTCACGGTCACGGCAGATCACAACATCGCGACCCTCACCGAGTTGAAAAACATCCTCGCCGCTACACGCGGCGGTTGAGCCGAACATACAAAGCCCGCTTACATGGGATGCGCGTTGATCTACTATTAGGGAGTTGTCTGTGCGCACCCTCGGGTGAACAGGCCGAGATCGTCGATAGCGGCGTGCGAAATACGCGCCCGGGGGTGTCGTCACGATGCGTCGGCGCGCAGCAGCCCAACTAAACCGATAATGTCTAACAGGGAGAATCGTTCATGGCGACCAAGAAAAAATCCGCAGCCGCAAAGAAGAAGCCGGCTGCTGCCAAGAAAGCCGCTGCGCCGGCCAAGAAGAAGCTGACCACCAAGGATCGCGTCAAGGCGGCCAACAAAGTCTTGATGGGTCATCTCGCTGCTGGCAACGCCACCGGCGTTGCGGGCTGCTACACCAAAAAAGCCTTGCTGTTACCGCCCGGCGCGCCGCTGCTGAAAGGCGCCAAGAATATCGCCGGTTTCTGGGCCGGCGCCATCGCCCAGGGCGTGAAGTCCGCAGTGCTCAAGACCCAGGAAGTCGATGAACTCGGCTCCACCGCCATCGAGTGCGGCGTATTCACCTTGAAGGGTGAAGGCGGCGCGGTGCTCGGTGCTGGCAAGTACGTGGTGGTGTGGAAGAAGGAAGGCGGTGCCTGGAAGCTGCATCGCGATATCTTCAACGCTGACGCTTGAGTTTGCTGTAAAGAACGGCCGGGTCGCAGGATCCGGCCGTTTTTTTTTGCCCTGGAAATAAATGTGCGAATGAATTCGCACCTACAACCCGATCCGTTACCATGAACCGCCGGTCGGTAACGACCTGCACCACACCATACGGCCATCGCTCGGGGAGGAAACATGCGCCCATTGCTCAGCACTCTAGCCATCTTCTGTTCACTCGCATTCGGCACCGCACAGGCCGCCACCACCATCGACGACAAGGCGCTGGCCGACGAAAAAGATGGCGCCAACTGGGCCGCCTATGGCCGCACCTACAGCGAGCAACGTTTCAGCCCGCTCGACCAGATCAACGAAAAGAATGTCGATAAGCTCGGCGTCGCGTGGGTCATGGATTTGCCCAACGACCGCTCTTTGAACGGCACGCCGCTGGTGGTCGATGGCGTGATGTTTTTCCCCGGCAGCTACAACGTGGTGTACGCCGTGCAAGCCGCCACCGGCAAGCTGTTGTGGACCTATGACCCCAAGGTCATCGACACCGCCGGCGACCGCTTGCGCATCATGTGGGATTCGAGCCGCGGTCTCGCCTACTGGCAGGGCAAGGTCTATAACGCCACAGTCGATGGTCGCCTGATTGCCATCGACGCCGCGACCGGCAAAGAGTTGTGGAACACGATGACGGTCGATCCGCGCAAAGCCTTGTTCATCACCGGCGCGCCGAAAGTGTTCAAGGGTAAAGTCCTCATCGGCAACGGCGGCACCGAATGGGGCCCGGCGCGCGGTTACGTGACGGCTTATGACGCCGAGACCGGCAAACAGGCGTGGCGCTTCTGGGTCGTGCCCGGCAACCCGGCCGATGGCTTCGAGAACAAGACCATGGAAATGGCCGCCAAGACCTGGAACGGCGAATGGTGGAAGTACGGCGGTGGCGGCACGGTGTGGAACGGCATCACCTACGATCCGGAATACAACCAGGTGCTGATAGGCACCGGCAACGGCTCGCCGTGGAATCAGAAAATCAGAAGTCCCGGCGGTGGTGACAACCTGTTCCTGTGTTCCATCGTCGCGCTCGACGCCGACACCGGCGAATACAAGTGGCACTACCAGACCACGCCCGGCGAAACCTGGGACTACAACTCCAACATGGACATCGTGCTGGCCGACATGAAGTTCGGCGGCCAGACCATCAAGACCCTGTTGCACGCACCCAAGAACGGCTTTTTCTACATCATCAATCGCGCCAACGGTGAACTGTTGTCGGCTGAGAAATTCGGCAAGGTGACCTGGGCCGAACGCGTTGACCTCAAAACCGGCCGCCCGGTCGAAGTGCAGGGTGCGCGTTACGAAGACGGCGAAGAAGTCGTGTGGCCAAGCGCGGTCGGTGTGCATAGCTGGCATGCGATGTCCTACAGCCCCGACACGCAACTGGCCTATATCCCGTCACTGGAATTGCCGGGACTGTTCAACGACAAGGCGATCGCGCTCAAGACCTGGAAGTCGCCGGACTTCGCTTTTGATCCCGCCATCGACACCTTGCGCGCCGATGCGCCGGCCAACGCCGGCAAGGGCATGCTGCGCGCCTGGAATCCGGCCACCCAGAAACTGGTGTGGGAACAACCGATGCCCGGCATCTGGAATGCCGGCACGCTCGCGACCCACGGCAACCTGGTATTCCAGGGCCGCACCGACGGTCGTTTTGTCGCCTATCGCGCCACCGACGGCAAGATTCTGTGGAACGCCGAACTCGGCCACGGCATCTCCGCGCCGCCGGTGACCTTCAGCGTCGATGGCAAACAATATGTCTCGCTGCTGGTCGGCTGGGGTGGCACCGGCGCCTCGATGGTCGGCTCACTGGCCGCGCAGCACGGCTGGGCCTACAAGGCCCAGACGCGTCGCGTGTTCACCTTTGCACTGGATGGCAAAACACCGATACCGGCACAGAACCCGCCGTTCTTCCCCAAACCGCTGGCAGCGCCGGACTTCAAAGTCGACGCCAAACTCGCCGAAGAAGGCAGCTGGCTGTACAAGGAATCCTGTTCGATGTGTCACGGCGGCGGTGCGGTATCGGGCGGCTACGCGCCGGACCTGCGCGCATCGCCGATGACGCTCAATGCGGCGGCGTTCAAGGAAATCGTGGTCAATGGTCAGCGTCGTTCGCTGGGCATGCCGAACTTCAAACAGCTCGACGACCGCAAACTCGAAACGCTGCGTCACTATATCCGCCGCCAGGTC
>CAMCBY010000355.1 GCA_945873015.1 Klebsiella pneumoniae | reverse complement strand
GACGGACTACCGTGATGGGGACGATTCATTGTCGGGTTTGGCCGCGATTCGTCAAGTACGCTTTTGCGTAGCATCGGCCGCCTGGCGTGCGGCTTTACTGCCTGTCCGTCGCCGCGTGCTAACCTGTCGCGCATCGCCTGCTGCGGCCGTGCGGCGCGCCCTAATCGAAGGAGAATGCGTGTGATCGTCGAACAGATCTGGACCGGCAACGCCTACCGTAATTTCAACTATCTCATCGCCTGTGGCGAAACCGGCGACACGCTGGCCATCGACCCGCTCGATCACGTGAAGTGCCTGGCGGTTGCCAAATCGCGCGGCTGGCACATCACCCAGGTGTTGAATACCCACGAGCATCACGACCATATCGGTGGCAATGGCGCGATGGTCGCCGCCACCGGCGCCAAGATTCTGGCCCATGCCAACGCCCGCGACAGCATCGCGGGTCTCGATCGTGGCTTGCGGGCAGGCGATGTGATCAAAGTCGGCAAAACCGTCGAACTCGAAGCGCTCGACACACCCGGCCACACCATGTGTCACATCTGCCTGCTGTCGCACACCGACACGCCGGCACTGTTCTGCGGCGATACCTTATTCAACGCCGGCGCCGGCAATTGCCATCATGGCGGCCACCCCGCGCAGTTGTATGACACCTTCGCCCAGCAATTGGCGACCCTGCCCGACAACACGCTCATTTATCCTGGCCACGATTACATCAACAACAACCTCGGCTTCACGCTCAATCGCGAACCGGACAATACGCGCGCTGCGGCGCTACTCGCATCGGTAGCCGCGCAAGACCTGAATGCACCGCTGGTATCGACGCTCGCGCTGGAAAAGGAAATCAACACTTTCTTCCGCCTGCGCAGCCCGTCGGTGATCGCGGCGCTGCGCGAGTCATTCCCCGATCTGCCGGCGGAGGTTGATGCGAAGACGGTGTTTCTGAAGTTGCGCGAGTTGAGAAATTCCTGGTAGGCGCGAGTTTTTCGCGCATTCGAGGCGGGGCGAGACAACTTCGTACGTGGATTAATGTGCGAATGAATTCGCACCTACAAGTGCGCGTCTGTCCCGTAGGTGCGACAAATTCGCACATTCAACGGTGGGCCACAGATTGCGCGGCTCAAATCGCGAATGAATTCGCGCCTGCAAGCAACCACGCCACCGCGCTGAAATACAGCACCACCGCGCCGAGCATGCGCCGGCGCATGCGTGTGCCCAGGCGATCGAGCTGGCTGTCGCCGAACCCTCGCCAGGCGCTCGACATCTCAAAGCGCAGTTGTAACAGCCAGGCTATGGGATCGAGCGCCGAATGGCGGCGACGGTCGGCGTAGGCGCCATAGATGTGTTGATAGGCCTGGGGATGGCGCCGCCGCAAGTGTGCGCGGAACTGTTGTTTGGTGGCGTGGCCGAGGGTCACGACAAAGGCCCACGGCATGAACAGCAGCACGAGATTGGCGGTATTCAGGGTCATGGTGTGGCTCGGTCCAGGGACGACCAGGCCCATGCCGCGTCGCTGTGACTGCATCCTAGGCCGGCCCGTGGCGGCCCGCCAGAGTGACAATGTTAAACAAGGTCGGGACGCGCAATTGTGCCGGCAATTGGGCAAACCGTCGGCTGCGTGTGGCCAGATCGCGTGCTTTTCGTGACTATTGCGGCGAAGCGCCTATAATTCGCTGCCTCCCTCGGCTAGACCGCGGGCGCACGCAGCTTCTTAAGGTACCCCCCTGTGTCCTCGAATCCCTCTGACGAAAGCACCGAAACCACCGAATCCAATCTCATTACTTTTGCCGAACTAGGGCTGTCCGAGCCGGTGCTCGCCGCGCTCTCCGACGTCGGCTACGAGACCCCGACCGCCATTCAGGCCGCCACCATCCCGCATTTTATGGCGGGCCGTGATCTGATTGGCCAGGCCCAGACCGGTACCGGCAAGACCGCCGCGTTCGCGCTGCCGCTGTTGACCCGCATCGACCTCGAACGGCCGGTGCCGCAAGTGCTGGTATTGGCGCCGACCCGCGAACTGGCCATCCAGGTCGCCGAGGCGTTTCATTCTTATGCCGCGCGCCTGCCAGGTTTCCATGTGCTGCCGATTTACGGCGGCCAGGACTATGGCGTGCAGTTGCGCGGTTTGCGGCGCGGTGTGCATGTGGTGGTCGGCACCCCCGGTCGCGTCATGGACCACATGCGGCGTGGCACCCTGGACCTGCGTGCATTGTCCTGCCTGGTGCTGGACGAAGCCGACGAAATGTTGCGCATGGGATTCATCGACGATGTCGAGTGGGTACTGGAACAGACCCCGCCGGAACGTCAGGTGGCTTTGTTCTCGGCCACCATGCCGCCGCCGATACGCAAGATTGCCGAACGTTATCTGCGTGATCCGGAACAGATCAGTATCCGCTTGAGCACCACCACCGCCGCCACCATCCGTCAGCGTTACTGGGTGGTGAGTGGTCTGCACAAGCTTGATGCCTTGACGCGTATCCTCGAAACCGAGAATTACGAAGGCGTGCTGATCTTCGTACGCACCAAACTTGCGACGGTGGAACTCGCTGAACGTCTCGACGCGCGCGGTTATTCGTGCGCAGCGATCAGCGGAGATGTGCCGCAGAAATTGCGCGAGAAAACCATCGAACAGTTGAAAGAGGGCAAGATCGATATCCTGGTTGCGACCGATGTCGCGGCGCGTGGACTCGATGTGGAACGTATCAGCCACGTCATCAATTTCGATATTCCCAACGACTCCGAAGTCTACGTCCATCGTATCGGCCGTACCGGCCGCGCCGGTCGGCATGGCGATGCGATTTTGTTCGTCGCCCCGCGCGAACAGCACATGCTGCGGGTCATCGAACGCGCCACCCGACAGCCCATCGAGCGTATGGACCTGCCGAGCACCGAGATGGTCAACGACAAACGCATCGGGCGTTTTATGCAGACCATCACCGACACCCTGGCAACGGCTGATCTGGAACTGTTCGCTGAATTGGTCGAACGTTATCAGCGTGAACATGATGTCGAGCCGGCGCGCATCGCGGCCGCCCTTGCCAGCATGGTGCAGGGTGATCAACCGTTGCTGCTCGAGCCTCCGCAACGCGGCGATCGCCATGGCCGCGATTCCCGCGATGAGCGGCCGCGCCGTGACGGACCGCGTTGGGAGAAACGCGACGAGCCGCGCGCTGAGCGTGGCTACGAGCGCCGCCCGCCTCCGCGGGGTGAAGAAAGCCGACCGGTGCGTACCGACAACGACGGTCCGCGCCGGTTTGAGGAGCGTCCGCGTTTCGATGCGGACAGGCCCCCGCGCCGTGATGGCGAGCGCCCGCCTTTTGGCGACCGTCCCCCGCGCCGCGACGGTGAGCGTCCGCCTTTCGGCGATCGGCCGCCGCGTTTCGCTGATGACCGCAGTCCGCGCGGCGATGATGCGCGTCCACCTCGTTTTGCCGATGACAGACCGCCACGGCGCGACGATGACCGCCCGCCGCGCTTTCAGAACGACAGGCAGGATGGCAATCGTCCGCCGCGCTTCCCGAGTGCTGAGGGCGCGCCGCGCAGCGATGGCGAGCGACCGCCGCGTTTCGCTGCCGATCGCCCACCGCGCGATGACGAGCGGCGCCCAGCGCGTGACGGCGAGGGCCCGCCGTTCGGTGATCGGCCGCCGCGCGGCGAAGGCGACGATCGGCGCGCCCAACTCGGTGTGCGCACACCGCCGCCGGCCGGCATGGAAGGCTTCCGTCTGGAAGTTGGACATCGACACGGCGTAATGCCGGGAAATATTGTCGGTGCGATAGCGAACGAAGCGGGTATCGATTCGCGTGACATCGGTCGCATTCAGATCCACGACGACTATTCGACGGTCGATCTGCCGGTCGGCATGCCCAACGAAATGTTGTCGCACTTGAAGCGTATCTGGGTGGGTGGTCAACAAATGCAGATCAGTCGTCTCGGTGACCCAACCACTCCGCGCCGTACCGATAGAGTGCGCGACAAGGATCACAAGAAGGACCGTCATCGCGACCGCAAGAACAAGGGCGCACCCAAGGGGCCGCGCCGCTCCTGACCCCGGTCAAGTCGGGGCGCCCGACATTGTTCAACACTCGCCGGTGGAAATATCGGTGAGACGCGCGATGCACCTCGCGCACGGTAAACCGGGATAAACGTGTGCACGCACTGCCATCTCTGTGCGATCTTCGAGCGGCGAAGATTGCAAGTGACTGGCGATTGCGCACACACTGGCTTACCTGCCCCGCGCTGCGTGGCGAGCAAGCTTCGCCCATTACCCCGGGCGAAACCGTCAGCGTTATCGCTCGGATGGTCGGGGCCATTCGTCCGTTGCTGCTATCGCAAGCGCGATACTCACGCAGTCCCATGACGCCGCAAACTCGGAATCAAGGAATTATTGTGGGTATAGATCAATCTCACGACACTGGCATCGCCGTTCATCACGGCGCTGCGCGTCGCGCCGCCACCTGTGACATTTGTCGTTTACGTGCTGCCTGTCTGCCTGACCACCTGCAGGAGGGCGATGCAGCGCGTGCCCTCATGGGTTTGATCGTGCCCGGCACCCCGCAGGCGCGCGGCGCTTTCCTCTACCGTCAGGGCGAACCGCGTCGGGCTTTTTATCTGGTGCGCTCAGG
>CAMCBY010000354.1 GCA_945873015.1 Klebsiella pneumoniae | reverse complement strand
CTGAACCGCAAGGTCATTGAACTCGGGCAGCCCAAACGCGGTGATGTGGTGGTATTCCGTTATCCGCTCGATCCGTCCACGCCCTTCATCAAACGTATCGTCGGGCTGCCGGGAGATACCGTGCGCTACATCGACAAAGCCTTGTACATCAATGACCAGCGCGTCGAGTCGGTTTCGGAAGGAACATTCGTTGGTGTACGATCTGCGGCGTCCAATACCGGCGCGGTGATGTTCAAAGAACACTTGGGCGACATCGAACACGACATCCTGTTGACGCCCGGCAGCGGCTCGCCCAACGGCGAATTCAAGGTACCCGCTGGCCACTACTTTGTGCTGGGTGACAATCGCGACAACAGTCGCGACTCGCGCTATTGGGGCTACGTGCCAGACCAGAATCTGGTCGGTCGCGCATTCTTCATCTGGATGAATTGGGACAGCGGGCCGGATGTGAAGCGCATCGGCTCGATCATTCACTGACCAACAGGGGGATAGGTAATGAATTCCACGCGACGCCAACGGGGCATTACCCTGAGCGGGCTCATCATGGGCTGTATTGTGGTCGGCAGTGGCGCCTTGCTGGCGATGAAGCTGTGGCCGATCTATAACGAAAAGATGAAGGTCGACCAGGCGATGGAACACCTCGGCAGCAACCCGGATGCCGCACGCATGACCAAACCCGAAGTTGTGCAGGCGCTGATGCGCCAGTTCGACGTCAGCGACGTCGATCGTTTCGACACGCCGAGCCTGAGTAAGGTCGTGACCGTCGGCAAGAAGAAGGGCAGCAACCAGAAAGTCGTGATGCTCGAATACGAGATTCGCGCGCCGCTGTTCGTCAATCTCGACGTCATCATGAACTATCGCAACGTCAAGGAATTCGGTCCGGTCGCGACCGACTGATAGCGTACGTTTTGCAGCAGATCGCCGGTAAAGTCCTGCGCACGCTGGGCTACGCATTCAAGGACGAAAGCCTCCTGACGCGCGCCTTGACTCATCGCAGTGTGGGCGCGCGGCATAACGAACGTCTGGAATTTCTCGGTGACGCGCTGCTCGGAATGGTAGTCGCCGACTATCTGTTTGCCACCTTTCCCGATGCCGACGAGGGCCAACTGACTCGCACGCGCGCGACCCTGGTCAATCGCGACAGCCTGGCCGAGGTTGCGCGCAGCCTTGATCTGGGCGATCTCATCCTGCTCGGCGAGGGTGAACTGAAGAGTGGCGGTTGGCGTCGCGATTCGATTCTGGCCAACGCCGTTGAAGCGCTGCTTGGCGCGATTTATCTCGACGGCGGCATGGAAGCCTGCCGCGGCACCGTGTTACGGCTGCTTGAAGCACGCCTGCGCAACATCTCCCCTGACAGCACCCGCAAGGACGCCAAGACCGCGCTGCAGGAATTTCTTCAGAGCCGGTGTCGCAGCCTGCCGGAGTACACGACCATGGATATCACAGGCCCGTCCCACGAACAGACTTTCACCGTCCGTTGTCATATCGACAGCCTGCCCGAGCCGGTGACGGCTTGCGGACCAACGCGACGCAAAGCCGAGCAGGCGGCGGCGCGTGCCGCCCTGCAACTGTTGAATCCGCGATGAGCACCGTCACCGAACGCTGTGGCCTGGTCGCGATCGTCGGCCGCGCGAATGTCGGCAAGTCAACCTTGCTCAATTGTATTCTCGGCCAGAAGCTTAGTATTACTTCACGTAAGCCGCAGACCACGCGCTACCAGATCCTCGGCGTGAAGACCGCGCAGGACACCCAGTTGGTGTTCGTCGATACACCCGGCTGGCAGCGGCATCCCAAGAACGAATTGAACCGTCAGATGAACCGCCAGGTGCGCCACGCACTGGGTGATGTCGATCGCGCGGTGCTGGTGGCCGACGCGCGTTACTGGCATGCCGACGATCAGGTGGTATACGAAATGCTGACGCAGGCCGAATTGCCGATAGTGCTGGCACTCAACAAACATGACCTGCTGAAGTCCAAGGCCGACCTGTTACCGCTGATAGCCCAACTGAGTGCTGACAAGCAGTTCGCCGCCATCATTCCGATCTGCGCGCGCAGCGGATCGGGTGTCGAAGACCTCGTCAAAGAACTCAGCCGCGCGATGCCCGAGCGCGCTCATCTTTACCCACATGATCAGATTACTGACCGACCCGAGCGCTTCTTCGCCAGTGAGATCATTCGCGAAAAAACCCTGCGCTTCCTCGGTGACGAGCTGCCCTACCGCACCACGGTCCTGATCGACGAATTCAAGGACGAAGAGAATCTGACCAGCATTCTCGCCACCATCTGGGTCGAGCGCGACAGTCAGAAGTCGATCGTGATCGGCAAGGACGGCGACCTGCTGAAACGCATCTCCACAGAAGCGCGCCAGGATCTCGAACAGTTGCTGCAGCGACATGTATTCCTGCGGGTATGGGTCAAAACCCGCCGCGGCTGGACCGACAGTCCCGAGGCCATGCAGCCGCTCGGCCTCGGCGACTGAGTCGGTGACGCGGGGCGGCACAGCGGCATGTCGTTCGATGCGTCCGGCGATATCGGCTATGTACTGCATAGCCGCCGTTATCGCGAAAGCAGTCTGATTGTTGAATTCCTGACCGCCACACGCGGCCGCGTAGCAGCCGTCGCGCGCGGCGCGCTGCGCCGCAATTCGGTGTTGGCGGCGAACCTGCAGCCGATGATTCCATTGCGTCTGTATCTCGGCGGACGCGGCGAACTCATGAACCTGACCCGCGCCGAGCCCTTGCGCCCGGCGACCATGCTGGTCGGCGATCGCCTGTATTGCCTGTTCTACATCAACGAGCTGGTCATGCGCCTGACCGCCAGCCACGATCCGAATCAGGAACTGTTTGAGATCTACGGCGCGACCCTCGCCGCGTTAGCCGGTGAGGGCGCTATTGAGGCGCTTCTGCGTCGCTACGAGAAACAACTGCTGGATGCGCTCGGCTTCGGTCTGCAACTCGATACCGAGGCCGATGGAGACCGACCGCTGGAGGCGGAGGGCAGTTATCACTACGACGTCGAACGCGGGCCGCTACGGGTCGGCCCTGAAGCGACCGGAATTCGCGTGCACGGCGCGACCCTTCAGGCCCTGGCGGGCGATGAGCCGCTCTCACCGCGCGCTTTGCGTGAGGCCAAACAACTCATGCGTCACGTGCTCAACCATCATCTCGACGGCCGGCCGCTCACTTCACGCAAGCTGTTCGAGGCACAGTCCGGCGGAAAGCCGTAGAATTGAGCGCGGGATTTTCGGACCACCCGCCGCCCCGCAGCCAGAGACCACAGCATGAATCTCGGAGTCAACATCGACCACGTCGCGACCCTGCGTCAGGCGCGACGCACCACCTATCCGGATCTCGCGGTCGCAGCGCGTGCCGCCGAAGTGGGTGGCGCCGACAGCATCACCATTCATCTGCGCGAAGACCGCCGCCATATTCAGGACGCTGACGTCTACCAATTGCGTCGCACCCTGAGCGTGCCGATGAATCTTGAGATGGCGGCCACCCATGAGATGGTTTCGATAGCTTGCGCAGTGCGGCCCTGGGCGTGTTGTATCGTGCCGGAACGGCGCGCTGAACTTACCACCGAAGGCGGCCTTGATGTGCTCGGCAATTACGAACAACTCGGCCCGCTGTGCACCCATCTGGCCCGCGCCGGCATCGAGGTCTCGTTGTTCATCGACCCGAGCGAAGCGCAGATCGACGCGGCGGCGCGTCTCGGTGTGGCCGCCATTGAGCTGCATACCGGCACCTATGCCGATGCCTCCGATGCCAAACGACGTGCGCAGCAACTGGTGTTGCTCGAGACCGGCGCAGCGCAGGCCGCCCGCGCCGGGCTGATAGTGAATGCCGGGCACGGTCTGCATTATGAAAATGTTGCGCCGATAGCGGCGATCAGCGCCATGCGCGATCTGAATATCGGTCACTCCATCGTTGCCCGTGCGCTGTTCGTCGGCATGACCAGCGCGGTGGAGGAAATGAAACTCGCCATCCGGCAGGCGCAGCCATGATCCGCGGCATCGGCGTGGACATGGCAGAGATCAGCCGCTTCAGCGCATCCTATGAACGTTTCGGCATGCGCTTTGCGGAACGTATTTTGAGCGAGAGCGAATTACGAGATTTCGCCCGCACCCGTAACCCAGGTCGCTTTCTTGCGATGCGCTTCGCCGCCAAGGAAGCAACCTCCAAAGCGCTGGGCACCGGTTTCAAGCAGGGCGTGGCGCCTCGCCAGATGTACGTGGTGCATTCGCCAAGCGGCAAACCCAATCTCGGCGTCAATGGTCAGGCGGCGCGCCTGTTCGCCGAGATGGGTATCTGCGCCAGCCATATTTCGCTTACTGACGAGGGCGGCTTTGTGGTCGCTTACGTGATTCTCGAAACGCCCTGAGCGATGCGCATACGGCGCGCGCCGTATGCACTCAATACAGCCTTACACAGCACCACAGACCATGTCCGACAGTCATAACGAAATCGCGCGCCGCCGCACCTTCGCCATCATTTCTCACCCCGACGCCGGCAAGACCACCGTCACTGAAAAGCTGTTGCTGCTGGGCGGTGCCATCAACATTGCCGGCACGGTCAAAGCGCGCAAAAGCAACCGCTATGCGACTTCGGACTGGATGGAAATTGAAAAGCA
>CAMCBY010000353.1 GCA_945873015.1 Klebsiella pneumoniae | reverse complement strand
ATCCGCATCTCGATTGGCGCCAGCAGGCGACCTCCATCGACTACTTCCTCGGCCGCGTGCGCGAACGGGTGGCCAGCCAACCTGATGATGTCGATGCCTGGGCCCTGCTGGCGCGCACCGAGATGCAACTCGGCCACTACCGCGAAGCCGTGAGCGCGGCTGAGCGCCTCAACGAAGTGCTGCCCGACCACGCCGGCGCGACCTTGCTGCTGGTGGATGCACTGTTGATGGCCGGCGGCGATGAACACCGCAGCCGCGCGTTGGCGCTGACCGCCAAGGTCCTGCACAGCGAGCCCAACAACCCGTCTGCGCTGGTCATGAAGGGCTTGTTTGAACAGCAGGAAGGTGACCTCAAGAGTGCCCTCGCCACCTGGCAACAGGCATTGAGTCTGGCCGGCGCCGACAGCCCGCTCAAAGGCGAGATAGAACAATTGATTACCCGCGCCGGCGGCGTGGTGGACACGGCGGCTGCCAAAACTGCGGTCAAGGTCGCAGTCAAGGTCACCGTCACGCTGGCTCCGGCGCTGGCCGCCCAGGCCCAGCCCGGCGATGCGCTATTCATCGCCGCCCGCGCTGTCGATGGCCCACCCATGCCACTCGCGGTGTCGCGCCATACCGTCGCCGAGCTGCCGTTAACCATCACGCTGGACGACAGCATGGCGATGATGCCTGGCCACTCGCTGGCCAATGTCGAGCAGTTCTACGTGATGGCGCGCATTTCCAAGAGCGGCACCGCCAATGCCGCGGCCGGCGACCTGGAAGGCAAATCGGCGACCGTGCAAGCCACACAATCCACAGACGTTGCCATCAGCATCGATCACACCCTGCCCTGATCGCGTGCGGCGCGCCCATTGAAGGCGCGCCATAGCGCTATTTCAAACATGTTCACGCCGATGTTCCGTGCGCTGCGGCAAAACCCCTTGCCATGCCTAGACAGCCCCCCTACCCTTGCAGGGCTCAAGACTCAGATCTGCTTCGATGACTTACTGCGTAGCCATAAAACTGAATGCCGGATTAGTGTTCCTGTCCGATTCACGTACCAATGCGGGCGTAGATCAGATCAGCACCTATTCGAAGATGCATACTTTCGGCCTCGATGGCGCGCGGCAGTTCTGCCTGCTGACCTCGGGCAATCTTGCCACCGCCCAGGGCATCGTTGCCCAGATTCGTCATGACATCGATCACGGCATGCCCTTGAGCCTGATGACGCTGTCGAGCATGGACGAAGCGGCTGACTACATCGGTCAGCTCAGTGTCATGCAGCAGAAGAAGGCGGGTGGCGGTATCGATTTCGAAGCGAGCGTGTTGTTCGGTGGTCAGATTCTCGGCAGTTCACCGGATGTGTTCCTGATCTATCCGCAGGGCAATCACATCGCCACTTCGCGCACCACACCGTTTCTCCAGATCGGCGAGAGCAAATACGGCAAACCGATACTCGATCGTATCTTGAAGCCCGACACTGCCTTGCATACCGCAGTGTTGTGCGGCCTGGTATCGATGGACTCGACCATGCGCAGTAATGTCACGGTCGGGCCGCCCATCGAAGTGCTGGCCTACAAGACCGATTCGCTGGAGATGCAAAACCGTCTCATCCTCGAAGAGGACAGCGACTATCTGCGTGAATTGAAACGCAACTGGGACGAGCGTCTCAAGGATGCATTTCGTTCATTGCCGCCGCCGGCGTGGGCCACCATGTGGGACCAGGGCGACGGCGAACTCGCGGCTCAGCAGCTGCGCTGAGCGCGATCGCAAGCACGGATCCTCACGTCTGCGGTTCGAACCAACTGGCGTTGATGACCGCGTGCAGCAGATTGAATTCAATCTGCAGTTCGTCAATGAACCCGTGTAAACCTTCGTTCTGCAGCAGCGCCGTGATGCTGGCCTGACTGACAAGACCAATCGCGGCCGTCGCGGTATCGACCGCCGCTTCATTGTGCGGCAGATGACGCAGGCACGACTGCAAGGCTTGCAGACAATTGGCCACCGCGCGCGGAAAGTTCTCGTCCTGTAACAGAAACGCCACCACTTCCTCGGCACAGATCCGTTCCGGCACCTGACGCCGATACATCTGCAGAGCGTTGAGCGAGCGCAGCACGTTCATCCACAGAATACTTTCGTAAGGATCCGATTCGCGCGGCAGGCCGCTTTCATCGCGCCCGGCCGTGCCCCACGGAAAAACATTGGCGGTGCCGACATCGACGATACGCGAGGTCATATCGGCGCGCTCGAGGTAGCGTCCGGCGCGCAGAAAATGGTAGGCCGCATCACGGCTCATGCCGCCGGCCATACACCCCACCAGATACTGGCACGACTCGGTGACACGCCCGAGGAAGGCATCGCGGCTGCGCCGGTTCAGCGCTGCATCGACGTTGTCGTGCAGGTAGATGTGCAGATCGTTGATGCCCTCCCAGATGCTCGAGGGCACCATCTCGCGCACGGTACGCGCGTTCTCACGGGCGTTGTCGGCGGAGTTGACTATCGAGGTCGGATTGTCGCGGTCGGTCAGATAGAAACGCACCACATTGTGTTCATCGGCCTGGCTGTAGCGTTTGGCAAAATCCTCGCCGCTGCCGGTGATGGCTATCAATGACTCCCAGCGCAGCTTGGCCGAACTCGGCAGGTCGAGCAGCACGTTGCCGTAGACGCTGACCAGACGTGCGGTGTTTTCGATGCGCTCGAGGTAGCGCCCCAGCCAATAAACCCGTTCGGCGACTCGCGACAGCATACTCATGGGCAGTCCACTATCCAGGTGTCTTTGCTGCCGCCACCCTGGGAAGAATTGACCACAAACGAACCCTTCTTGAGTGCCACCCGCGTCAGCCCGCCGGGCGTCACATAATGTTGTGCGCCCTGCAGAATGAACGGTCGCAAATCGAGATGGCGCGGCTCGATGTCGTGGTCGCACACGGTCGGGCAGGTCGACAGCGCGATCAAGGGCTGCGCCACATAGTTGCGCGGATTGGTGCGTAGCAGACGGGCAAAGGTGTGGCGTTCTTCGGCGCTGGCGGTCGGGCCAATCAGCATGCCGTAGCCGCCGGACTCGTTGACCGGTTTCACCACCAGCTTGTCGAGGTGCTGCAGCACAAACGCACACGGCTCCTTCTCGCCGCAGCGATAGGTTTCGACGTTGGGCAGAATCGCTTCCTCATCCAGGTAATAACGAATCATGTCGGGCACATAGGTGTAGACCGCCTTGTCGTCCGCCACTCCCGCGCCCGGCGCATTGGCGAGCGCCACCTTGCCGCGCAACCAGGCGCGCATGAGGCCAGGCACACCGAGGCTTGAATCGGGGTTGAACACTTCGGGATCAAGGAACAGGTCGTCGATACGTCGGTAGATGACATCGACCCGCGCCGGTCCGGCGATGGTGCGCATATACACACAGTCGTCGTTACCGACGAACAGGTCGCCGCCCTCCACCAATTCTGCGCCCATCTGCTGAGCGAGGTAAGAATGCTCGAAATAGGCCGAGTTGTAGATGCCCGGCGTCAATACCACCACCACCGGCCGCTGGCCGCTGCGCGGCGACAACGAGGCCAGCATCGCAAACAGGTGCGAGGTATATTCGCCTATCGGACGCATATTGCTGCCGGCGCCGAACAGTTCCGGAAACACGCGTTTGGTGACTTTGCGGTTCTCCAGCATGTATGACACCCCGGACGGCACCCGCAGGTTATCCTCCAGCACGTAGAACGTGCCGTCACCGTCGCGAATCAGATCGCTGCCACAGATATGCGCCCACACGCCATGTTTGGGTCGCATGCCGACACAGGCCGCGCGGAAATTGCCCGATTCGACAATCAGTTCGCGCGGCACGACTTTGTCGTTCAAGATACGTTGTTCGTTATAGACGTCGTCCAGAAACAGGTTCAGGGCGGTCAGGCGCTGCACCAGTCCGGCTTCGACCCTGTCCCAGTCGCTCCCCGAAATGGTGCGGGGAATGATGTCGTAAGGCCAGGCGCGATCAATATTGGTGCCTTCGCTGTATACCGTGAAGGTAATGCCCATGGTCTTGACCGCCAGTTCCGCGGCACGCTGGCGTTCGCGGATCTCATCCATGGTGAGTGAGCGGATATGCTTGGCGACGGCGCTCCCGGCCGGGCGCGGGCTACCGCGCTCAGCGATGAGTTCGTCGTAAAAGCCGCGACTATCGTAGTTTTGCCAGGAGAATTTCATAAATCGCTCTTGGCATGATTCATGCCATCTCTGAAGTTCTGATGTCAGGTTTCACACATACTTCTCGACAATGTTCTGGCGCGGCGCGCCGCAGCTCTTAAGGAATCAATCGCGTGACCATTCGCGTAGCCATCCGTCATCACACCGCCTACCGCTTTGACCGGCCGGTGGCCTTAGGGCCCCATGTGCTGCGCATGAAACCGGCACCGCATACCCGCACCCGCATCGAGTCCTATTCAATGACCATCGAACCCGGTGGTCATTTCATCAACTGGCAGCAGGATGCTTATGCCAATTATCTGGCGCGGGTAGTATTCCCCGACACCACACGACACCTGACGGTTGACGTCGAGGTGATCGCCGAGATGGTCGCCATCAATCCCTTCGACTTCTTCGTCGAAGAAAGCGCCACCAACTGCCCCTTCAAGTATGCGCCGGAACTCATCGCCGATCTGGC
>CAMCBY010000352.1 GCA_945873015.1 Klebsiella pneumoniae | reverse complement strand
TAGCGGCTGTAATCGGCCGATTCTTCGCATAATTTAATTCACAGCAATCCTTAGCTGAGGGGTTCTCTCATGTCTCCACTCTGGTTTTCCATCGGCTGCGGCATCTTCGCCGTGGCTTACGGCCTCTGGTCCGTGACCTGGATTCTGGCCCAGCCACAGGGCAATGCCCGCATGATTGAGATCGCGACTGCCATCCAGCAGGGCGCCAGTGCTTATCTCAATCGCCAGTACATCACCATCTCCATCGTCGGCGCGGTGTTGTTCGTTGGCCTGTGGGTCGCCCTGGGCAGCTTGACCGCCATCGGTTTCGCCATCGGCGCGATCCTGTCCGGCGCGACTGGCTACATCGGCATGAATATCTCGGTGCGCTCCAACCTGCGCACTGCGGAAGCCGCCAACAAGGGCATGAACGCCGCCCTGCAGGTCGCGTTCCGCGGCGGCGCCATCACCGGCATGCTGGTGGTCGGCCTTGGTCTGCTCGGCGTGGCAGGTTATTACGCCTTCCTGACCCGCACCGACCCGGCGGCCAGCCTGGCGCCGCTGGTGGGCTTGGGTTTCGGCGGTTCGCTGATTTCCATCTTTGCGCGTCTCGGCGGCGGTATCTTCACCAAGGGTGCGGACGTCGGCGCGGATCTGGTGGGTAAGGTCGAAGCCGGTATTCCGGAAGATGACCCGCGTAACCCGGCCGTGATCGCCGACAACGTCGGTGACAACGTCGGTGACTGCGCCGGCATGGCCGCCGACTTGTTTGAGACCTACGCGGTGACCGTGATTGCAACCATGCTGCTCGGCCATCTCTCCGCAACGGAAGTCGGCCCCAATGGCGTGATCTACCCGCTGGTGCTCGGCGGCGTATCCATCATCGCCTCGATCATTGGCACCTTCTTCGTCAAGACCGGCGAAGGCGGCTCGATCATGGGCGCGCTGTACAAGGGACTGATTGCGGCGGGTGTGATCTCGGCCGGCGCGTTCTACTTCGTGACCGAAAACATGATGGCCGGCTCGAGCCTGGGCGCGATGAATATCTTCATGTGCGCGATGGTGGGCCTGGTGCTGACTGCGGCGCTGGTCTGGATCACCGAGTATTACACCGGCACCCAGTACGCGCCGGTGAAACACATCGCGAGCGCCTCGGAAACCGGCCACGCAACCAACATCATCGCCGGCATCGGCGTATCGATGAAGGCCTGTGCGCTGCCGGTGCTGGTAATCTGCGCCAGCATTTTCTTCTCCTATAAGTGGGCCGGCCTCTACGGTATCGCCATTGCGGCGACCTCGATGCTGTCCATGACCGGCATCATCGTGGCGCTGGACGCTTTCGGCCCCATCACCGACAACGCCGGCGGCATTGCCGAAATGGCGGAACTGCCGGAGCACATCCGTGGCATCACCGATCCGCTGGACGCGGTCGGCAATACCACCAAGGCCGTGACCAAAGGTTATGCCATCGGCTCTGCCGCGCTCGCAGCATTGGTGCTGTTCGCCGACTATACCCACGAGCTCGAAACCCACCTGCGCGCCTTAGGCAAGCTGGCGGCGGATGCCAATGTCGACTTCATGCTGGGTGACCCGAACGTCATCATCGGCCTGTTCATCGGCGGTATGGTGCCCTACCTCTTTGCTGCCATGGGCATGGAAGCGGTGGGTCGTGCGGCTAGTTCGGTGGTGGTCGAAGTGCGTCGCCAGTTCAAGGAGATCCCGGGCATCATGGCCGGCACGGCCAAGCCTGATTACTCGCGCGCGGTGGACATGCTGACCAAGGCGGCGATCAAGGAAATGATCATCCCGTCACTGCTGCCGGTGCTGGTGCCGATCGTGGTTGGCTTCACGCTGGGTTACAAGGCGCTGGGTGGTCTGTTGCTCGGTACCATCATCACCGGCCTGTTCGTCGCTATCTCGATGACGACCGGTGGTGGTGCCTGGGATAACGCCAAGAAGTACATCGAAGACGGGCATTGTGGTGGCAAGGGCTCGGAAGCCCATAAGGCGGCCGTGACCGGTGACACCGTCGGCGATCCCTACAAGGACACCGCTGGCCCCGCCGTCAACCCGCTGATCAAGATCATCAACATCGTTGCGCTCCTGATTGTGCCGTTGATTGTCTGAGTGTTCGGCCCCGTCCATCGCAAGGTGGGCGGGGCTTTCTCATTTACCATCCCGGCCGTTCGTGCCGGGATGGATTTCACCCACCTGCGTCATCCTCTAAGCTAGTGCTGGCAGCACGCGATTGTGTGCGCCCATCAATTTGCACCCGCGGCGCGCTGCGGCCTCGCTTCTTGCTTCACGACAACAGGAGTCGTCCATGGCTGATTTACGTTGGGGCATGATCGGTTCGTCCGGTTGGGCCGATCACACTTTTGCACCCGCCATCGGCCGCGCACGCGGCAACAAGCTGGTGGCGGTGTTGGGTTCGACCGCGCACGGTGCGCAGGCCTTTGCGGAACGCCACGGGGTGAGCGGTGCCTACAGCGAACTGAAAGCCTTCCTGGCCGATGACAAGGTCGATGCGGTGTGGGTGGCAAGTCCTCCTTACCTGCACCGCGCGCAGGTGGTGGCGGCGCTCAAGGCCGGCAAACATGTTTTGTGCGAAAAGCCGATGGCGGTGAGTGTGGCCGACTGCCGCGCCATGACCCGCGCCGCCGAGAAGGCCGAACGCGTCTTGCATGTCGGCTTCAACAACCGCGCCCATCCTGAATTGCAGAAACTCGCCAAGGCCATAGCCCAGGGTCGCTACGGCGAAGCACTGGAAGCGCGTGTGCAGGTTTATCACCCCTATCCGAGCGCACCGCCCAAGTGGCGACAGAACCGCCAGCGCAGTGGCGGTTGGGCAATCGGCGACGTCGGCACCCACTTGCTCGATGTGTTGCGCTGGTTGATGAACGCCGACGCAGCCAAGGCCCACGGCGTATTGAGCAGCCGCTGCTGGGGATTCAAGACCGACGATCATGCGGCGGTCAGCGTGCTGTTCAAGAATGGCGCGGTCGGCAATATCACCGCCTGTACCGGCGCCGCCGGAGGCGCGCCACGCGTCGAGTTCTATGGCACCAAGGGTTATTTCATCCTGCGCGGGGGACTGTTTGGCATGCCGGGTGAATTGGAAAGCGGCATGAAGGGCCGCGACGTCAGCACGGTCGCGGTGGCGGGATTTGATACCTATGGCGGCGAGGTGGAACAGTTCGCGCACGCCACGCGGGGCAAGGCGGTGGCGCTTGCGAGCGGCGCTGATGGCGTGGCCAACATCGCGTTGGTCGCCGCCGCGCGCGGCTGGTAGATGACACTGCCTCGCGCTGCTGCGCAAAGTTCGGTCGCCATCTACTGGGATTTCGAGAACCTGCATGCCGGCCTCATCGAGGACAGATTCGGTGAGGGCACCTATGGCAAGCCCGACAATCGTTTCAAAGTGCAGGAGCCGCTGGTCGACATTCAGGCCATCGTCGAACTTGGTGCGTCATTTGGCCCGGTAGCCATCAATCGCGCCTACTGCAACTGGCAATACTTCGGGCGTTATCGTGATGCCCTGCTGCAATGCGCGGTCGAGTTGATTCAACTGTTCCCGCCGGGCGCATCGGCCAAGAACGGTGCCGATATCAAATTGTGCCTGGACGCGGTCGAGGATGTGGCGCGTTATCCGCATATCGAGACCGTGATCATTGTCGGTGGCGATAGCGATTTCATGCCGGTCGCGCAGAAGATCAAGGCGGCCGGCCGCATTCTGATCGGGGTCGGTTCGCGGCGCGCCACCAATCGCCACTGGGCGAAGAGTTGCCACGAGTTCCGCTATTACGAGCATCTTGTCGAGGGCAGTGTGGCGGGTGATGCAAGCGAGGTATCAGGACAGCCCGCCGTCGTCGATGCGGCCGCCGACATCATGCGCCGCGCGCTGCGTCTGCTGGCCGAGAACCGCGGCGAGCCGTGGGTCGGCCAGGCCGCCCTGTGGCCGATGATCAAACGTCTCGATTCAAGCTTCGACCCGCGTGAGCACGGCCACAGCGGTTTTGCCGAGATGCTGACAGCGCTCGATAGGGTCATCGAAGCGCGCATGGGCGAGTTCGAACAGGAGGTGCGACTACGCATCGCGTAGGTGCGAATGAATTGGGTGTAGGTCTCAAACTGAGCCTCGGCATCTGATCTTCTGTGGGTCAGACTTCAGTCTGACATTCGTCCGCGAAGGGCGGCGTCAGGCCGTCTCGACAGTGTCAGACTGAAGTCTGACCCACAATGATCTGGACGAACCGCTAGCGGCTACTCACCAACCCAGTTTGTTGCCGGAATTCAGCTCAGGACTACCAAGCGGTTGATTCGTAATATCAGTTTCAGACCTACACCCAATTCATTCGCACCTTGATACCCATTGCCCGGAGTTCAGCCGCGTCCTTGCATGTGCGAATGAATTCGCACATGCACCGGACATGCCGACAGGGCTCACGTGTTCAGGGCATTTCTTCGATATAGGTGCGCTCGATGGGGGTCTGCACATAGGCCTTCTTGCCGTCGATTTCGGCCCAGAAGTAGTAATAGCCCTTCTGCGCATCGCTGGTGACCTTGCCGTCGCGTACTTCCCAGCTTTTCACCTGCTGGCCGTCGGCGTAGGTCACGCGATAGTCACCGTCCAGCCAAGACACCCCGACCCGCGA
>CAMCBY010000351.1 GCA_945873015.1 Klebsiella pneumoniae | reverse complement strand
CCGTTGACCAGATAATGATCGCCCTGGTCTTCGGCGCGGGTCGCGAGTGCAGCCAGGTCGGAGCCGGCGCCTGGTTCGCTATAACCCTGGCACCAGCGCATTTCGCCGCGCGCAATCTTTGGCAGATGCTCGAGTTTCTGCGCCTCGGTTCCGTACTTCAGCAACACCGGGCCGAGCATGCTGATGCCGAAACTGAACAGCGCATTACGACAGCCGAGGCGCGTCATCTCCTCTTTGAAGACCTGCAACTCATCGCGCGACAGGCCACCGCCGCCATAGGCCTTGGGCCAGTCGGGCACCGTCCAGCCACGCGCCACCATACGTTCCATCCACAGTTTGCTGTCGGGGTTTTTGAAACGAGGATGGCGCCCACCCCACACCCGTTCGTCTTCGGGCATGGGCGTGCGCATGGAGGCAGGACAGTTGGCATCCAGCCAGGTGCGCGTTTCGGCGCGGAATTGTTCGAGTGCTGACACGGGAAGGGCCTCTCGGCTGTGGTTCGGGGGAAGCGCGGGACTGCACCGCGAGCGGGCAATCCATCATGCCCGATAGTGCCGCGCCGCGTGCCGCCATGCAATTCGTCATGCCCCTATCGGGCAGTTTCCTTGTGCCCCGATTCCGGACATCATCGCCCGCTTACCGCCGCGACGAGAGCGGCGCGCGACAACACACAAGAGGTCCCGACCATGCCCCATATCACGCGCAACGGCGTCAAAGTCTTCTACGAGAGTTTCGGTCAGGGTGCCAACACCCTGGTGTTTCTGCATCCCTGGACCACCAACCATTACATCTGGGCTTTTCAGGTCAACGAATTCGCCAAGGACTACCGGGTGCTGGTGGTCGACCATCGCGGTCATGGCCAGTCCGACAAGCCGGCCAGCGGTTATGGCATCGGCGAGATGGCAGCTGACGTGGTTGCGATCCTCGACGACGCCAAGGTCGACAAGGCGGTGCTGGTGGGCAATTCCATCGGCGGCATGATTGCCATGCAGACCGCGCTCGACGCGCCGGCGCGGGTGAAGGGCCTGTTGATTCTGTCCAGCGGCACCAATTTCGGCGCCGGCGCGCCACCTGAGATGGCTGAAGCGATGGCGAAAGACTGGCGCGGCGTGTTCGCGGGCATCATTTCGGCTTCGGTGTCAGCCAAGTCCAAGGCTGAGCGCCCGGAAATCATGGCGTTCATGGATGGTTGTTTCCGCAACGACACCAACTTCAACGAGACGGTGTTCTTTGGCAGCGCCGGTGACCCCAACGGGGTGTTCGCCTGGAACATTTCCGATCAGCTGAAGGACATCAAGGCACCGACCCAGATCATTGCCGGCAATGAAGACGGCGCAACGCCGGTCGCGATGAATCAATTTCTCGCCGACAACATTCCGGGCGCCAAGATCAAGTTCTACGACGACGTCGGCCACTTCTGCCAGTTGGAAAAGCCGCCGGCATTTAATGCCGATCTGCGCGAATTCCTGGCGCGCGTAGGCTGATCTGAGATAGCACTATTGCTGTAGGTGCGACAAATTCGCACATTAGAGTCGCGACCAGGCGCCGAGCCGCGGCATTAATGTGCGAATAAATTCGCACCTACAGGCACAGATGAGTGTCAGCGCTCACTCAGCGTCGATGAAATCCGACGCCAGCTTATAAAACGTCTCGAACTGGTCGTGGTGCACCCAGTGGCCGGCACCATCGATACTCACCACCGTCGCGTTCTGCAAATGGCGCGCACGGCCATCCACACTCGGGTTCGACGCGCCGCTTTCCGAGCCATAGACCAGCAGGCTCGGGCAGGAGATGCGCGACCACAGGTGTTCGACCTCCGCGACCGCCATGTCAAAGGCCGGCCATGAACGCACGTAGTTATCGAACTTCCACGAAAAGGTGCCGTCTTCGTTCTGGTTGATGCCGTGTTCGGTGAGGTGACGCGCGCGTTCCGGTGACAGATGTTTGTTCTCATCCTGCATACGTTTGAACGCCTCCTCGACCGAGGCGTAGCGGCGCGGCAGGCGCCCGGACAGCTGGCGCTGCTCGTCTATCCAGATGCGCATACGTTCATCGAGCGGTTGTTTCGCGCGTTCCTGCACCATCCGCGGCGAGGCGCCGAGGCCTTCGATGGCAACCAGACGTTTGACGGTTTCGGGATAGATGCCGGTATAACGAATCGAGATATTGCCACCCAGCGAGTGGGCGATGATGGTGACCGGTGCCAGCTGCTGCTGATGAATCAACTGCGCGAGATCGTACACATAGTTGTCCATCCGATAGCTGCCCTCGGTCGACCACTGGCTGTCGCCATGGCCGCGCAGGTCAGGTGCGATGATGTGCCAGCGGTCGCGCAAGCGCTCTGCCAGCCAGTCCCAGTTGCGGCAATGATCGCGTCCGCCATGCACCATCAGCAGCGGTGGCGCGCTCGGGTTGCCCCAATCGACATAGTGCAGACGCAGGCGCTGCGAGAAGAACGAGTGAGAAGTCGGACCGGAACTCATGACGCTCATGGGCTATCTGCCAGATGATGGTGCTTGCACAGAAATGTCAGACTGAAGTCTGACCCACAAAATAAAAGCCATCGCGCGCGTTTAATTCCATTGCGTGGGTCAGACTTCAGTCTGACACCGGCAGAGCGGCGCGCGACACGGGCCTTCAGCGCGCCACGTAACCGCCATCCACTGCCATCGCATGACCGTGAATGAAGGACGCTGCCGGCGAACACAGCCACAGTACTGCTGCCGCCACTTCTTCGGGTTGTCCCAGACGGCCAGTCGCGTGTTTGCGCACCATGATGTCGTGGATAGCTTCGTCGTCCTGCGCCGAGGCCGCCATCGGCGTTGCGATCACGCCCGGGCATACGGCGTTGACGCGAATATTACGCTTGGCATATTCCAGCGCCGCCGAACGGGTCAGACCGATGACCGCATGTTTGGTCGCGGAATAGGCGGCCGCGAATTTCCAGCCCACCAGACCCGCGACCGACGCGGTGTTGACGATGGCACCGCCGCCGCGCGGCAGCATCTCCTGAATTTCGCGGCGCAGACACAGCCACACCCCGGTCAGGTTCACACCCACCACGCGTTCGAACTCGGCGTCGTCGGTGTCGGCAATCATGGCGTTGTCGCCGGCCACACCGGCATTGTTGAACGCACAATCAATGCGGCCGAAATCCTTGATCACCTGATCGAAACTTTTGTTCACATCGGCAGCCAGTGCGACATTGGTCGGGTAATAACGCGCCTCACCGCCTAATGCCGCGATCGCGGCGAGCACGTCCTGACCGCGATCGGCACCGAGATCCATCACCGCGATACGCGCGCCTTCGGCCGCCATCGCCAGTGCAGTCGCGCGGCCGATGCCACTCGCACCGCCGGTGATCACTGCTACCTTGTCTTTGAGTATGTCTGCCACTGTCGCGCTCTCCGCTGGCTGTAAATTAAATCAAGCCCGCGACCATATCGGGATGGCGGTCAGCCCGCAACGGTAGCGCAAGGGCTGTTGCACGGCGGGTGCAGAAACGACAACGCCGACATGGACCATGCCGGCGTCGAAGCGAGGTACGCTACCTGCCGCGCGCGTCGGCGCACGGCGCGGCGGATCAGTTTTCGATGCCGCCGATGGGCGCGGTGGCGATATCGAAAATGCCGACCGTGCCTTTCACGAGACCACCGAGCAGTTGCACGCCGCCCTTGATGCCGCCGCGCACGGCGCCGCTGACGATGCCGAGCGGACCGTAGCTACGCGCTTCATCGCGCATCTGCTGGCCGATGGTGACCGGCACACTGGCGGTATCGGCGGTGGCCGTCTTGAGCAGCGCGACATCGCGCTCGGAACCGACAAACATGCGCTCACCCGGCAGCAGATTGGTCGAGTCGTAGGGTTTGGCGACCGAAGTCAGGGGTTCGGCATCGACCACGGCGGATGCGAGTGTGGCCGACGTCAGGACAGTGATGGTTAGCAGGGTACGAAGGTTCATGACCGGGCTCCTTCTTATTTGTGTTCTGGAGTATGCGCCGCCTGAGGGGCGTGTGCCAGCGTTTTTGTCAACAGGAATAGATGCTTAAGCAAGCCTGCTCGCGCGATTCGTAAGATAACGGCCGGTGCTGGTCGGCCTTGAGCGCGGACCGCGGGCCGCCGTCAGGCGGCGTTGTGAGCATCGCCGGCGGGTGGCATCAGAGTACTGACCGTCCACGAACTTGGGTTGGTGTTGGCAAGCCACCGCAAGATATCGTGGTGAGAGACACCGATTCAGGGATACTGCATCGTTGCGCGAGCAACCCGTGAGCGGCGCTGTGGAGCGCAGGTCGTCGCGCGGCAGTCAGCCACAGGCCTGGAGAGCACAAGCGAGTCGCAATGAAATTCACTCGATCCCGCGCCGCCGTCATCGGTCTGGTTGCGACCTTGGCAGTGGGCGCAGGCCTGCAACAGAGATTTCACTTTGAACGCACCGATGCCAGCAGCGGCGCGGCCAGTGCTGTGCCCGCAGCGCGTCGTATCGCGGTCAGCGTGGCGCCGACGCGGCGCGGCGACATGGACATCGTCGTCACCGCGCTCGGTACGGTCACCGCGCGCGAAACCGTGACCGTGCGCAGCCGCGTCGAGGGTGAACTCGTGCGTGTGCATTTTCGCGAGGGTCAGCAGGTCAAGGCC
>CAMCBY010000350.1 GCA_945873015.1 Klebsiella pneumoniae | reverse complement strand
GCTGCCGCTGATCGATGAATTAAAACCCATCGCCCGTGAGCAGGGTTTGTGGAACTTGTTCCTGCCGGAATCGGAACACGGCGCGGGCTTGACCAATCTCGAATACGCGCCGCTGTGCGAAATCATGGGGCGTTCGCTGCTCGCACCGGAAGTTTTCAACTGCTCGGCGCCCGACACCGGCAACATGGAAGTGCTGGCGCGGTATGGCACGCCGGAGCACCAGAAGCTGTGGCTGCGGCCGTTGCTCGATGGCGAAATTCGTTCGTGTTTTGCCATGACCGAGCCCGATGTGGCGTCGAGCGACGCGACCAACATCCAGTCGTCGATCGTGCGCGACGGTGATGAATACGTCATCAACGGTCACAAGTGGTACACCACCAACGCCACCGATCCGCGCTGCAAGATTTGTATCTTCATGGGTAAGACCGACCCCGACAATCCGAATCGCCACATGCAGCAGTCAATGGTGCTGGTGCCGATGGATACCGCCGGCATCGAGGTGGTGCGGTCACTGCCGGTATTTGGTTTTTACGGCATGCCCGATCGCGCTTCAGAAGTGATGTTCCGTAACGTGCGGGTGCCGGTGTCCAACATTCTGCTTGGCGAAGGGCGTGGTTTTGAGATAGCGCAGGGACGTCTTGGGCCGGGCCGCATTCATCATTGTATGCGTGAGATCGGCCGCGCCGAGCGCGCGCTGGAACTCATGTGCAAACGCACCATGAGTCGCGTGGCCTTCGGCAAACCCATCTCCGAAAACGGCGTCACGCTCGAACGCATCGCCGAATCACGCATCATGATTGAACAGGCGCGCCTGTTGACCCTGCA
This sequence comes from Klebsiella pneumoniae, assembly GCA_945873015.1. Taxonomy (GTDB): domain Bacteria; phylum Pseudomonadota; class Gammaproteobacteria; genus JADJYF01. The sequence continues at coordinate 3,829 of CAMCBY010000350.1, read as the reverse complement.
CACCGCCCATCGTATGGACACCGTCGGCAACAAGGTCGCCAAGGCCGAGATAGCGATGATCAAGGTGGCGGTGCCGAATATGACCGGCAAGGTCATCGACTGGGCCATTCAGGCCCACGGTGGTGGCGGCACCAGCAATGATTTCGGTCTGGCCGCCGCCTATGCGATGTCGCGCGTACTGCGGCTCGCCGACGGACCGGACGAAGTGCATCGCCAGCAGTTGGCGAAAATGGAACTGAAGAAGTACCGCTGAAGCCAGTATCGTACGCGGCCCCGGATCGGTGCCGCGTACGACGGGCGTCTCAGCCCTGCTGGGCGGCCCAGGCAGCGCGGATGTCATCCATATTCAAGGTGGCGAGCACACGCTGCTGTTCGTCCATGATTTCGAGGACGTTATAGGCGTCGTCACAGCGCATGCTGTAAAGCACCACCGCGCCCTCGGGACCGCCGCCTTCGCTATGGGCGTCGTTGGTGCGGCCGCGAAAATAGTGCCCGGCAGCGCGCACTTCGCGGATGCTGCCGTCCGGTTCGTACATACGCAGCTCACCCTGCACGATGAACATATTGGTCTGCGCCAGATGGTTGTGCATGGTGACAGTCTTGTTCGGCGCGAAGCGCACCAGCAGATCCACCACCCGCCGTTCCTCGTCGATATCACAAAGTGTGAGTTCGAGATTCTCGATGCCGGCGAACGGCAACCAGGTAATGGCGTGGTCGTAGAGATTAAAGCTCGGCTGCGGTGCATTCATGACGGTGGTCCTTCGGTGGTTTGACAGTGCCCAGCACTATGGGCAGGGCGGCGTTTCCTGACAAGTGCGGCATGTCCTGCGGGCCTGTTTGCCCGTGCCGTCAGGCGCGGTCGAGTTCCGTGCCGCGCCGTTCGTCGGGCAGACAGGCTGCGGCGATGAAGCCCAGTACGAATACCGCTGTCACCAGCCAGTAATAGCCGGATTCGAGGCCGATTGTCTTGAAATACAGGGCCATCGTTTCCGCGTTGCCACCGAAGATGGCGAGCGCCACTGCATAGGGCAGTGACACCCCGAGCGCCCGCACATGCACCGGATACAACTCGGCTTTGATGATGGCGCTGAGCGCGTAATAGCCGGACAGAAAGAACAGCGGCAACAGGCACAATAGATAGGCCTTGAGCGGATCGGTGGCGCGCGCCAGCGCTTCCAGCACCGGCACGGCCAGTATCGCGCTGGCGCTGAAGGACACCAGCAGGGTACGTTTTCGCCCGACGCGGTCGGCTATCGCGCCGACCAGTGGTGGGAAGAACACCAGGGTCGCCAGCACCCAGGTCATGATCTCGGCGGCGACGGTGCGCTCAAAGCCGGCGCTGTTGACCAGCAGCTTCTGCATATACACCGCGTAGGTGTAAAAACCGATGGCACCAGCGGCCGTCAGCGCCAGCACGACGGCGGTTTGTTTGCCGTGTACGGTGAGCAGCGTGAGTGGCCGGCCGCGTTCGCTGTGCGCTACATCGGTGTGTTGGAAGGATGCAGTTTCTTCGATGCCGCGGCGCATAAAGAACACCACCACCGCCAGCAGCGCGCCGATCACGAACGGCACGCGCCAGCCCCAGTCATAGAGTTGTTGTTCGGTGAGCACGCGTTGTAACAACACCTGCAGACTCATGGCCGCAAGTTGCCCGCCGATCAGAGTGACGTACAGAAAGCCTGACCAGAAACCGCGATGGCGGGTGCTCGCCATCTCCGAGACATAAGTCGCGGAAGCGCCGTATTCGCCGCCGACCGCGAGACCCTGCACCAGCCGCGCGACTACCAGCAGCAAGGGCGAGATTACGCCGAGATCGGTGGGTGTGACGGCGATCAGCAGTGAGCCGCCACACATCATGGTCACCGATAAGGTCAGCGCCGCACGGCGTCCGGCGCGGTCGCCGTACATGCCGAACAGCAACGCCCCGATAGGGCGGGCAATAAAACCACCGGCAAAGATAAAAGCGGTATTGAGCAATTGCGCGGTCTGATCGCCGCTCGGGAAAAAGGCGCGCGAGAAATACAAGGCAAAAGAAGCGTAAGCAAACCAGTCGAACCACTCGACGAAGTTGCCGGCCGAGGCACCGAGAATGTTCTTCAGGCGGCGGGCGGGGGTCATGGTTTGTGACACGAACGGCGCCTTTCGATCTCTTGTGGGTCAGACTTCAGTCTGACATTTTCAAGGCTTATTGCAGGACGGGAAGTGGGCACAGTGTCAGGCTGAAGCCTGACCCACAATACCCAGAGTCGTGGCCAGGATCCTGGCGGCGGTGCGCCTAACCTGAGTCCAGGAGCGCGCACTAATAAAACGCGTTGACCTGCACTCCTGTGCCGAGTGCCTGGTGGCCCCAGGCCGGATAGATGCTGTCGACCACATTGCAGATGTGGGTTGCTGCGGTCCGCAGGTCGCGCCAATAGCGTTCTACCGGACGCGTGGTCCACACCGCGCTTGAGCCGGCGCGGCCCAGCAGTTTGTCGACCGACTGCACCACCCGCTGCACGGCGCGCACCTGGTTGCGGCGAAATTCGAGACGCAATGATGCATCCATTTTCCTGCCGCTGGCGAGTTGCGCAAGCATGTCGCGCGACATGGCATCGAGATGGACGATGCCGGCCGCGAGATCAGCTTCTGCTTCGGCGAGCGCTTCCTGCTGGAACGGGTCAGTCTTGCCGACCACACCCGATACCGACACGCGGGTCTTGAGTTGTTCGCGATAGGCATCGATGGTGCCGCGCGCGATGCCGAAAGTCGCGGAGCTGATGGCGGCCGAGAACACACACCCGAACGGCAGGTGATAAAGCGGTGTATCGGCGCGGCGCGGGTTGTATTCGCCTTCACTCAAGGCCACATGACCGACAGTGCGGTAATCCGGCACGAACGCCTCTGCCACCCGCACATTCTTGCTGCCGGTGCCGGTCAGTCCCATCACATGCCAGGAGTCCTCGACTATCTGATAGTCGGCGCGCGGCAGGAAAAAATGCCGCACATCGGGTGGCATCGGCACATTACCCTCGGCATCGGTCACCATGCCGCCCAGCACTATCCACTCACAATGATCGGTGCCGGTGGAATAGGGCCACTCACCGCTCAGGAGCAGGCCTCCATCGACCACCTTGGCGCGTCCGAAAGGCGCGTAGGGCGACGCCACCCAGGTGCTGGCATCGCGCGCGTATATCTCGGCCTGTAATTTTTCATCGCACAGCGCGAGTTCCCAGGGGTGCACGCCGACCACGCCGGCCACCCAGCCCGCTGACGGGTTGTACTGCGCCACCGTGCGCACCCATTCGAAGAAGTCGGTGACGTCGGCCTGCAGGCCACCATGGCTACGCGCCTGCAACAGTTGCATGCCGCGCGATTCGCGCAGCACCGCGACTGCGGTGTCAGTCAGTTTGCCGGCGGCATCGCAGGCGGCGTGTTCACCGCGCAGCACCTCGGCGGCGGCATGAATACATTTGACGGCTTCGTGCACGGCCCGTGCACTCAGTTGTGAGTGACGAAGTCGGTGACCAGGCGATTGAACTCCTCGACATGTTCAATCATTGCCCAATGACCGCAGCGGTTGATCAACACCAGACGCGAATTCGGAATATGCGCGACCAGCAGCAAGGAGTGCTCGTAGTGCACCACCCGATCGTCACGGCCGTGAATCAACATGGTCGGCGCAGTGATGCCCATCATCTGTTCCAGGCTCGCCATCTGCGGCACCGGTGAGCCTTTCGGCAATCCGGCCAGGAAGTTCTTCAAGTGTTCGGGCTGGGCGCTGGCGGCTTCGGAACGCGCGCGGCACAACTCTTCGTTGGCGAAACGTTTATCGAAGCACATGATCTCG
>CAMCBY010000349.1 GCA_945873015.1 Klebsiella pneumoniae | reverse complement strand
GCACATACGCTCATCGCCATGACCGTGCTGGCGCTGGTGGCCGGCTGTGTGGTGTTACGTGGTGATGCGCTGCGTATTTTCGGGCAGTTGCCGAGCATCGACGCGCCGCTGTGGCGGGTGTTGCTGAGTGACACGCGACTCGGCCAGGTGTGGATAGTCAAACAACTCTTGTTGCTGACCTTGGCGCTAGGTTTGTACGGCGCCCGTCATACGTTGCATCGTGCCTTGCTGCCGTGCGCGTTGCTGGCGGCCTTGTTCGTCGTGGTTGGCGTGTGGGGCGGACACGGTGGTGTGAGTGAGCCGCTGGCGTTGTTTGTGCCGGTGCATGGCTTGCATGGTGTGCTCAGCGCAGCGTGGCTGGGTGCGTTACCGGTATGGGCCAGCCTGCTGGCGCGTGCCGGCGCGCGAACTCAAGAACATGTGTATCTGAACGGCGCGCTGCAGCGCCATTCGCGTCTCGCGCTGGGCGCGATGCTGATTCTGTTCCTCACCGGCGTGTTGCTCGTCTGGTGCCAGTTCGGGAGCTGGCCAGCCGTGTTTGCCACCTCGGCCGCGCTGTGGTTGTGGTTGAAGCTTGGCGCGCTCGGCATCGTGCTCGGTGCTGCGTGGCGGCTGCGTCGCACATATCTCGGCCGACTGGCCGTGGACTCGGGCGCCGCGGTGCGGCGCGCGGCGCAGCGTGTGTTCGCGCTGGAGGCCGGCGCGGCGCTGGTATTGTTCGCCGCCGCGCTCGAACTTGCGCACGGCACGCCCGGCGCCCACGACGAAGTGCGCTGGTGGTTGCCATTCCGGCTGCTGCCCGCCTTGGTCAGTAACGACAGTTATGCACAATGGCAGTTGACCATCGCGTTGACCGTGCTGGCCTGCGCCTGCCCGGCGTGGTGCTTGCGCTATCGCAAGCTCGGCGTGAGTCTGCTGCTGCTCGGCAGCGCAGTGGCGTTTCAAGCGCTGACGGTGCGTGCTTTTCCGAGCACCTATACGCGTCCCGGCGTGGCCTACAGCGCGGCCTCGATCGCGCGCGGTGTGACTTTCTACACGCAGCACTGCACCGGTTGCCACGGCAGCGGCGGTCGCGGTGATGGCGAACTGGCGCTCACCACCCCTGTGGCGCCGGCTGATCTTGCGCAGCACACCGCGCTGCATAGTGCCGGCGACATGTTCGCGTGGTTGAGCGATGGCACTCCGAGTGGCGCGATGCCGGGTTTTCGCGCGGTGCTCGATGATGAGCAGCGCTGGGATCTGATCAACATGCTGCGCGCATTTGCCGATGGTTATCGCGCGCGGGTACTGCAGACCACACCGGTCGCGCGACGTCCGTGGCTGGCGGCACCGAATTTTCACTATCAAGGCAGTGATGGCACCAGCGACGAATTGAAGAGCTGGCGCGAACAAAGTGCGGTGCTGGTGATCTTCGCCGATGCCGCGCGCGCGCCCACGCGTGTGCAGGCTTTGAGCGGCGACGCCGCGACGCTGCACAAGCTCGCGCTGCGTATCCTGGTGGTGGCGCCGGCACAGTCCTGTGCGGCGTTGGCGCCGGCCGCGACGGCGTTCACTTGTATTGTCAAGGGTGGCGACGACGCGGCTATTGCTTACCGGCTGTTGAGTCGCACGCTGCACGAGAGTGGACCGCGCAGCGACCTGTTGCCGGTCGCCGGCGACGCAGAGTTTCTTATCGACCGCTACGGCTATCTGCGCGCGCGCTGGTTGCCCGCCGACGCGATGCCGCCGTGGTCAATCGCACAACTGCGCGACATGCAGCAGGAGCTGAGGGCGGAGCCGCGTATCCGCGCCACCCCAGATCTGCACGTGCACTGAGTCAGTCCGCGTCGTCGAGCGCTGTCTGTTATGGTGCGCATAGAAGCCGTCACGCACCACAGGGGAGTCCGCCATGTCCGATAACAACGCTATTGCCAAACTGCTCGCGCGTCAGGAAATCGCCGATGTGATCTATCGTTACGCACGTGGTATCGATCGTATGGATTTTGATCTGGTGCGCTCGTGTTATCACGCCGACGCCTATGACGATCACGGTTCGATGAAGGGTTCGGTCGAGGAATTTATCGCCGCCGCCGCGAGCTTTCTTACGCGCTGGACCGCGACCCAGCATTTTATGGGCAACATGCTCATCGAAATCGAGGGCGAACGCGCCCGCGCTGAAACTTATGCGGTGGCCTATCACCGGCGCGAGGATGTCGACGGCAATGGCAAGGACGATGTGATTGGCGTGCGTTATGTCGACAGATTCGAGTGTCGCGCAGGCGTGTGGAAAATTGCCCATCGCGTGGTCGCCTGTGAATGGCGCCGGGTCGATGAGGTCAAGGGCGCGCGCGGACGCGGCGAAATTGGAGTTTGGGGGCGCCGCGATGGTGACGATGTCATCCACTGGATCATGAACGCGACGGCACCAAGCTGAGTGTCACCCACGACAGGCGGGCGTGTACACTCGCCACAGACATGCGCACTACGGCGCACTTCAGGCGGGAGATCCCACGGAGCAACAGGCCATGATGATACTTGAAGGCATACGCGTGCTCGATTTCACCCAGTATCTGGCGGGCCCGACCGTGACTCGTCTAATGGCGGAGATGGGCGCCGAGATCATCAAGGTCGAGCTCGCGCCGAATGGCGATCCGTCGCGCGGGCTGCCCTATGCCGACCGTGGACGCAGCGGCTACTTCATTCAGCAGAACCGCGGCAAACAGAGTGTGTGTCTGGACCTGCGCGATCCGGCGTCCGACAAGATCCTGCGCGAGCTGGTGGCCAAGGTCGATGTGGTGGTGGAGAACTTCGGCCCGGGTGTGATGGAGAAACGCAAGCTGACCTATGCCGATCTCAAAGCCATCAAACCCGACATCATCATGGCGTCGCTGTCGGCCTATGGGCGCGAGAGTCCGTTATCCCACAAGACCGGTTACGACTGGGCGGCGCAAGCCTTTGCCGGGATCATGCATATGACCGGGCCCGCTGACGGGCCGCCGCAGCCCATTGGCCTCGCGATTGCCGACACCAGCAGCGGCGTGCACACCTTCTCGGCGATAGGGTATGCCTTGTTCCATCGTGGCCGCACCGGTCAAGGTCAATGGCTGGATCTGGCGATGGTCGATTGTATGTTCCATCTGCAGGACATTGCCCTGCAGGCCCATACGCTCAGTCAAGGTGCCTACATGCCGATGCGCAGTGGCAACCACCATGCTTTGCTGTGTCCGTTTGGTGTGTTCAAGGGGCCGAGCGGCTATCTCGTGATCCTCGCCCTGCAGCCGCAGTGGAAGAATCTGGTCGCGGCGATGGGGCAGCCCGAACTCGAACACGATGTACGTTTTGCCGCCGCCGACAGTCGCGCGACGCATCAAGAGGAACTCATTCCTTTGATTGAAGCGTGGCTGGCGACCTTTGCCGACAACGACGCCGTATTCGCCCATCTCGAAACCCACCGCGTGCCTTCGGCGCCGGTGCTGAGTCCGGTCGAAGCACTCCAGCACCCATATTTCGTCGCGCGCGGTGCGGTACGGCACATCGAAGATCCGGTCATGGGGCCGCTCGCGATCCCGGGCTTTCCACTGCGGTTCTCGGCGCAACCGCAGTTGCCGGAACTGGTCGCGCCGCGACTCGGTGAACACAACGCGGCGATACTCGAAGGTGTGCTCGGCTACAGCGCCGCCGAGGTCGCCGAACTGGTTGCCCGTGGCGTGTTGCGGTCGGCCGAACGTTAGGGCGCGTGCAGGCATCATCCGGTGTTCCCCATTCGAGATGACAATCCGCAGATCCTGACGCCCTATACAACCTGGGCGATAGTCGCGCTGAATATTGCGGCGTGGCTGATGGTGCAGGGCCTCGGCAGCCAGCCCGCACTGGCCAGTTCAATCTGTACCTTGGGGCTCTTGCCCGGCGAGCTGTTCGGCCATCTGCAAGCCGGCACGGCTATCCCCTTGACCGCCCATGCGCGCTGCGTGATAGCCGACAGCGGCAATTGGGCGACCGTCTTCACCCACATGTTCCTGCATGGTGGTTGGATGCATCTTATTGGCAACATGTGGTTTCTGTGGATCTTCGGCAATAACGTCGAGGATGCGATGGGCCACACCCGCTTCGTGGTTTTCTACCTGCTATGTGGTCTCGCCGCCGCCGCGCTGCAGGTGGCGGCCGATCCAGCGGCCGCGATTCCGATGGTGGGTGCGTCGGGCGCCATCGGCGGCGTGATGGGCGCTTATGTGGTGCTCTATCCGCGCGTCAATGTGCACATGCTGTTCTGGTTCGGTTTTTACGTGACGACTTTTGCCATTCCTGCGTTCTGGATGCTGGGTTACTGGTTTGTGGTGCAGATGGTCGGCGGTTTCAGTTCGTTGGGCGCGCAGGGTGGCGGTGTGGCGTTCTGGGCCCATGTCGGCGGCTTTGTCGCCGGCGCGGCGCTGGTGTATGTGTTCCGCGATCGCGAGTTGCTGGCGCAACATCCCCATCACGGCTGGCGCCGGCCATCCGATCGCGCATGGTGAGGTCTGCACCTAGTGTGCTGTCCCGCAATGAATCTTCATCATTCGCGCAGCGAGCGAAGCGCGATGCGGCGTTGCTCGTCGTCGCAATAGCGCCGCTATTACTCCTCCTCGCGCCTTGCCTCGCACTCCGATCGCCGCGCGAATTATCGAAGTTCATCACGGGACAGCACACTAGA
>CAMCBY010000348.1 GCA_945873015.1 Klebsiella pneumoniae | reverse complement strand
GGCCGGCAGGCTCAAGGCTTCGGCGGCAAAGGCCGGGTCTTTCGGCGCGTCGGCAATCACGCGGCCGCAGGCGGCGACAAAATCTTCCGGCCAACTCGGCTTGCGACCGGCGCGAATCTCGGCGATGGCGGCCAGCAGCACATCCAGCGCCAGTCGCTGTCCGGCCTCCCAGCGATTGAACGAATCGCTGTCGTGGGCCATGAGATGAGCGAGTTCGGCCGAGCTGTAATCAAAGCGCAGCACCACCGGCGCCGAGAAACCGCGCAACAATGACGGCACCGGCGGCGCCGCGATGTCTTCAAATACCCAGCTCTCCTGGGCCTCGCATAGTGACAGCACCCGGCTGTTGCCTTGCGCCTGTGCTTCACCGGCCAGGCGCAAGGGAATCTCGTTTCCAGCGCTGTCGAGTAGCGCCAGTGCTATCGGGATCTGGAACGGCAGCTTGCCGTCCTGCCCCGGTGTGGGCGGGCAGCTCTGTGCGAGCTGCAAGGTATAACGACGCGCCGGCGCATCGTAACTGCCGCTTGCTGACACCACCGGTGTGCCGGCCTGACCATACCAGCGCTTGAACAAAGTCAGATCGATGCCCGATGCATCTTGCATGGCGGCGACAAAATCTTCGGTACACACCGCCTGACCGTCGTGCCGTTTGAAGTACAAGTCCATGCCGGCGCGAAAGCCCTGCGCACCAAGCAGGGTGTGAATCATGCGCACCACTTCCGCGCCCTTGTTGTAGACGGTAGCGGTGTAGAAATTACTGATCTCGATGAACGACTCGGGACGGATGGGATGGGCCATCGGGCCGGCGTCTTCGGGGAACTGCGCGGCGCGTAGCACACGCACTTCCTGGATGCGCTGCACGGCATGGGAATAACGGTCGCCACCGTACTGCTGATCGCGAAATACCGTCAGGCCTTCTTTCAGGCTCAACTGAAACCAGTCGCGGCAGGTGACGCGATTGCCGGTCCAGTTGTGGAAGTATTCATGCGCGACCACGCGGTCCAGCATCATGAAGTCCATGTCGGTCGCGGTATCGGCGCGCGCCAGCACATACTTGGTGTTGAAGATGTTGAGGCCCTTGTTCTCCATCGCGCCCATGTTGAAATCGCCGACCGCGACAATCATGTATTGGTCGAGATCGAGTTCGAGCCCGAACACTTCTTCATCCCAGCGCATGGCGGCCTGCAAAGCGTCCATTGCGAATGCACATTGGTCGAGCTTGCCCGGTTCGACGAATAGTTTGAGTTTGACCGTACGCCCCGAGCAGGTCACAAAATCGCTGTCGCGCTCATCGAGTCGGGCGGCCACCAGCGCGAACAGATAAGAAGGTTTGGGGAACGGATCGACCCAGCGCGCCCAATGGCGGCCATTGCCTTCGTCACCACTGCTATCGAGATTGCCGTTGGACAGCAGCAAGGGAAAACGCGCGCGTTCGGCGTGAATGACGGTGGAATAACGCGCCATCACATCCGGTCTGTCGACAAAGAAAGTGATGCGCCGGAAGCCCTCGGCTTCGCACTGCGTGAAGTAGCCATCCTGCGAGGCGTAAAGGCCCATCAACTGGGTGTTCTGCTCGGGATGAATACGCACCACAGTGCTGAGGGTGAAACGCGCCGGCACCGCGGTGATGCTGAGATGCTCGGCGTCGAGCTGATATTCGCTGACCGCGAGCGGGCGACCATCGACGGCCACGCTCATGAGTTGCAGCGTGTCGCCATTCAGTACCAGCGGCGCGTTGCTGTCGGCATCTGCATTACGAGTGATGTGAAGCTCCGCGCGCACCACGGTCGCGTCGCTTTGAATGTCGATGTCGAGCGCAACCTCGGTGATGAGGTAAGCCGGCGGACGGTAGTCCTTGAGATAGGTGGTCTGGGGCGTGGGATTCAACATGGGTGATGATTACTCGACGATGACGTGTTCTTCAGTGAGCAGAATGGCGATGTTGGATGCGGTGCCGGTGGCACCGTCGCGGGCGTATTTGCCTTCGGGTGTATTGAACACCGCATCCATGTCGGCGCGGGTGTTGAACCACACTTCGGCCATACCATCGAAGATCTGGTCCGGTGTGGTGCTGAGATTGATGTGGTACTTCACCAGGCCCGGCCACTTCTTGACCTTCGGTGCGTGCTCGGTGAGCCACCAGGTCTTGAACGCATCGAAGTCCATGCCTTGCGGGCGCTTGATGATGCCGATGACTTTAAACATGAGGGGGCTCCATTTTGTTCAGGTGAGGGACCAGATAGCGACACGCTTCAGTGCCGAGGCCATTGTGGGTCAGACTTCAGTCTGACACTGAACCGATATCAAACTTTGCGCCGCGCCTTGCTAATGTCCGACTGAAGTCGGACCCACACAAAAAGACCACGCCCGGCAGCTACGAATTTATTCGCACATTCACAGTCGCAACTCAATACCCCTGATATTTGCCCTCGCGTCGTTCGCGAAATGCGCTGATCGCTTCGGCATGGTCGGGGCCGCCCTTGGCGATGGCGATATGCGACGAAATCAGGTCAAACGACGCCGCCATATCGCCGTTCAGGGCATGATTGACCGCGCGTTTGATCAGGCGCACCGACAGCGGCGGCATATGGGCCATACGGTGCGCGAGGGCGCGCGCCTGACTCAGCAGCTCATCGTCAGCGTAGACATGATTGACCAGACCGATACGCAGCGCGGTGTCGGCGTCAATAAAATCCGCCGCCAGCAACAGTTCCAGCGCCCACGCCTTGCCGACCAGATGCGGTAAGAACCACGCGCCACCGCCGCCCGGCAACAAGCCAATTTTCGCGTAGGTCTCGGCAAAACGTGCACTGTGCCCGGCCAGCCGCAGGTCACAGGCGAGCGCGAGGTCGAGACCGCCGCCGGTCGCCACGCCGTTGACCGCCGCAATAATCGGTTTGTCGAACTGTGCGAGGCGTTTGGGGAAGGCCTGGATGGTGTGCCAGATGTAGTCCTTGGTGACGTGCGGACGATTGTCTGCCGCGCTGCCCATCGCGCTGACATCGCCGCCGCTGCAGAAGCCGCGCCCGGCACCGGTCAGGACCACCGCGCCGACATCGTCGCGCGCCGCACATTCGTCAATGCGTGCCACCAGCAACATCAACATCTCGTCGCTGAAGGCGTTGAGTTTGTCGGGGCGATTCAAAGTGATGAGCGCGACGCGCTCGCTGACTTCCAACAGCACGGTATCTGACATCGCCTGCAACTCCCGTCTTGTGCGCTGAGATTAAACCGCGCGGCCGGCGGCGACGCCGGACGACCACGCCCACTGGAAATTGTGCCCACCGAGATGGCCGGTGACATCGACCGCTTCGCCGATGAAATAGAGACCGGGCACGGTGCGTGCCTCAAGGGTCTTGGAATGCAGGCCGTCGGTCGCCACGCCGCCGACCGTGACCTCGGCCTTGCGAAAACCCTCGCTGCCGTCGGGCATCACCTGCCAGCGCTGCACGCGCTCGGCCAATTGGCGCAGTTTAGCGTCTGACAGTTCGGCCAGATTGCCCTGCGCGCAATCGGCGTGCTCGGCCAGGCGTTGCGCCAGCCGCCGCGGCAGCACTTCAGCGAGGGCGCTCGCCGCCTGCTGACGGGGATGGCTGGCGCGCTGTGCGCGCAGCAGCGCCAGCACGTCAGTGTCCGGCGCAAGATTGATGCTAATGCATTCACCTGGCGTCCAGTAAGAGGAGATCTGCAGAATCGCCGGCCCGCTCAAGCCGCGATGGGTGAACAGCAAGGCTTCGCGAAAACGTGCCGGACCAAAGCTGACTTCGGCCTCCACAGCGACGCCGCTCAAACCCTCGAGCGCGGCCTTCAACGGCGGCGGAAATACCAGCGGCACGAGGCCCGGACGTGGCGTCACCACCGCCAGGCCGAACTGGCCGGCGAGTTCGTAGGCATAACCGCTGGCGCCGATCGCCGGGATGGATTTGCCGCCGCAAGCGATCACCACCGAGTCTGCCTGTAATGGGCCGGCGCTGGTGCCAAGCTCAAACCCCGACGCGCCGCGGGTCAGCGAGGAGACCCGCGTCGATAGCGCAAACTCGACCGCACCGAGGGCGCACTCGGCGAGTAGCATATCGATCACCTGCTGCGCTGAGTCGTCACAGAACAACTGGCCGAGGGTCTTCTCATGCCAGGCAATGCCGTGGCGCTCGACCAGCGCGATAAAATCGTGCTGCGAGTAGCTTGCCAACGCGGAGCGGCAGAAATGGGCATTGGCCGACAGAAAATTGGCCGGCCCGCAATGAAGGTTGGTGAAGTTGCAGCGCCCGCCGCCCGAGATGCGGATCTTCTCGGCGACGGTGTCGGCATGGTCGAGCACCAGCACGCGGCGGCCGCGCTGGCCGGCGGTCAGCGCACACATGAGGCCCGCCGCACCGGCGCCAATGATGATCACGTCGTAACGCTGCAAAGCCTGCGTCCCTCTCTATCGGTACGGGCCCATCCGGTGCCGAGGCCCGGGATTTTAAAGTATTCTTACGCCCGCGAATCTGCGCGTGCGGCGCCCTGCCGTGCCATGCCGACAGCAGCCATCATTTCATCGTTACGAGGACCTCGGCATGCCGATAGAAAAAGACAGCGTCGTCACTTTTCATTACCGCCTGAGTGTGGGTGAACAACAGGTGGAGGACTCCCACGAAGGTGAGCCGCTCAGCTACCTGCACGGCCACGGCAATATCATTCCGGGTCTCGAAAGCGAGATGGCCGGCAAGGCGGC
>CAMCBY010000347.1 GCA_945873015.1 Klebsiella pneumoniae | reverse complement strand
TCATTCGCACACTGATTACGCCCTGTAATGGCCTTTTAATGTGCGAATGAATTCGCACCTACGGGGACGGAGTATTGCTCATGACTTATAAACATCTCAGCGTCGAACGACGCGACCACGTTGCGGTGGTCACGCTCAATCGTCCCGAGCGCGCCAATGCGCTCAACTTCGATCACCTGACCGAAATCGAACATTGCGCGCTGTCATTTCGCGACGACGCCGAAACCCGTGTGGTGATCTTCACCGGCGCGGGTAAACATTTTTCCTCGGGCGCCGATCTGGTCGACTTCCCCGACGAACTCGAACAGCCCTTGCTGGTGCGTCGCCGTCGCTTTCGTATCGGCGAGCGCGCCCTGCATGCCGTGCTCGGCATCGATCAGATAACCATCGCGGCGTGGAATGGCGGCGCACTCGGCGGCGGCGCCTGCCTGGTCACTGCCGCAGACTTTCGTATTGGTGCCGAGGACTGTTTTATCCAGTATCCGGAAATCGACCTCGGCATGAACCTCATGTGGCAAAGCCTGCCGCTGACCGTGCATCTGCTTGGCCCGACCCGCGCCAAACGCCTCGTCATCGGCGGCGAGCGTGTGCACGCCGAGACCTTGCTGCAATGGGGGTTGCTCGAGGAAGTCGTGCCACGGGCGACGTTATTGGAGCGCGCCCGCGCTTTCGCCACCACCTATGTCAACAAGTCGCCGGCAGCGGCACAAATGATCAAACGCAGCGTCAATCAGATCATGGGCGCACTGGATCGCGCCTTGATGCATATGGATGCAGATCAGAATCTGTTGACCCACGGCAGTCTCGATCAGAAGGCCGCGGCGGCGGCTTATGCAGCGAAGACTGTGCCTGTGTTTACCGGCGAGTAGCTGCGCATTTATTCATACAATAATGCACCACTCGAAAATCTGGAGACGGTTCGCATGTCAGACTGAAACCTGACATGCATTGGCTGCGGCCAGCGCCATGGGTGGATCAAACTTGAGACCGAGCTTGGCTCGGCATCCAGGTCTTTGAACCATCGTTTTCAGTGTGCGAATGAATTCGTACCTACGTGGCATTGCGCCACTCAACCAGTCCAGCAGTCACCATGCCAGTCTCGCGTCTGTCGCTCTTTGCACTCGTACTGCTGTCCTTTATCTGGGGTTACGGCTGGGTGTTCATGAAACTCGGGCTGCTCGATGCCGGCCCGTTTACTTTCGCCGGCATGCGTACCCTGCTGGGCGGCATCTGTCTGCTCGCTGCCTTGCCAGTCAGCGGCAGATCCCTGCGTCTCGAACGTGGCTGGGAAGTGTTGTTGCTCGGTCTCGTGACTACCACTGCCTCAGTGGGTTGTGCGCAGATGGCCCTGGTGAATGGAGCGGCCAACCGCACTTCCATCCTCATGTACACCATGCCGTTCATGACCTTGCTGCTGGCATGGCCGACCCTGGGTGAAAAAGTGCGCGGTGCGCAGTGGCTGGCGATTGTCTGTGCCGCGGCGGGATTGCTGGCGGTGGTGCAACCGTGGTCGGCCCACGGCCAGCTGTCGTCGCAGGTGCTGATTCTATGTGCGGCGCTGTTCTGGTCGCTGAGCGCCATCATGACCAAACGTATGCTGGCCCGCGCACCGATGGACTTGTTGTCGATGACCGCGTGGCAGTTGACGTTCGGCGCGCTGGTGCTGCTCGCTATCGCCTGGGGGATAGGCGAGCCCGGGCCGACATGGACATCCCGTTATGTGCTGGCGCTGACTGCCACCGGTTTGGTCTCAACCGGTTTCGGCTGGTTCCTGTGGACATGGCTACTGAACAGACTGCCCGCCGGCATGGCGAGCATGATGACTTTGATGGCGCCAGTGGTAGCCGTCACATCCACCTCGCTACAGCTCGGCGAACCCCTCGCCGGCAGTGACGTGCTCGGCATGGCCCTGATTGTGCTCGGCCTGGTGGTACTGAGCTGGAAGGCGATATACAAACACCGCGCGGCATTGCTCACCACCACGCCCGATTAAGAGCGCCGCGCCCACGCCGGGCATGAGTTATTCTGGCCGCGCACCAGCTTGCGCGTCAGGAGTAGCTCTGCATGTCTTCATCACCAGCCAGCGCCGCCGATACGCGCTTCTTTGGACACCCACGCGCGCTGGGTACGCTGTTCTTCACCGAACTGTGGGAACGGTTCAGCTACTACGGCATGCGCGCCATCTTGATCCTGTTCATGACCGCGCCCGAAGAAGCGGGCGGTATGGGTTTCGACGTGGCCACCGCCGCCGCCATCTATGGTCTTTACACCGGCATGGTCTATCTCGCTTGTCTGCCCGGCGGCTGGCTGGCCGATCAGGTGATAGGCGCACGGCGCGCCACCCTCGTCGGCGGCAGTATTATCATGCTCGGCCATCTCTGTCTGGCCTGGCCGTCCCACGGCAGCTTCTATGTCGGGCTGGTTTTTATCGTCGCCGGTACCGGCTTGCTCAAACCCAATGTCAGCACCCTCGTCGGGCAACTCTATGAGCCCGCCGACAGGCGCCGCGATGCCGGCTTTTCGCTCTATTACATGGGCATCAACAGCGGCGCATTTCTGGCGCCGCTGGTATGCGGCGCGCTCGCGCAAGGCGAAGGTTTTCGCGCGCTTCTCTCGTCGGCAGGCATCGCACCGCAGCTCGCCTGGCATTTTGGCTTCGGCGCGGCGGCACTTGGCATGGCGCTCGGGCTTTTGAGCTATCTGCGCGGCAGCGCCTGGTTCGGCGTGGCAGGTTTGCCACCGCCCCCCTCGCCGGCCCGCAGCCGGGCGCTGCAATACGCGTGGCGTGGCGCGACCGTGCTGGCGGTACTGGGCGCGGCAATGGCATCGCTGAGCTTGAGCGGCAGCATGCAGATCACGGCAGCCGGCCTCGGCAACGCTTTCGGCCTGCTGCTGCTCGCGATCACCGTGGCTTTTTTTGCCTGGATTTTTACCCGCGACTACTGGAGCACAGAGGAACGTCGGCGCTTGTGGATGGTATTGGCACTGTTCCTCGGCGCGACCGCGTTCTGGTCGCTGTACGAACAAGGTGGCTCGACCCTCACCCTGTTCGCCGAGCGCAATACCGATACTACGGTGCTCGGCTACAGCTTCCCCTCAAGCTGGATGCAGTCGCTCAACCCGATTTTTATCATTTGCGGGCTGGCGCCGGCGTTTGCCTGGTTGTGGCCGCGATTAGGCAAAAATGAACCGTCCAGTCCTGCCAAATTCGCCATTGGCCTGGCCTTCATGGCGGCTGGTTACGCGGTGATGGTGCTCGCCGGCAGCATCGCCCAGAGTGGCGTGAAGGTCAGCCCCTTATGGCTGGTGGTGATGTATTTCCTGCATACGCTGGGCGAGATGTGCCTGAGCCCGGTCGGTTTGAGTGCCATGACCCGCCTCGCGCCGGCGCGGGTCGCGAGCCTGACCATGGGCGTATGGTTTCTAGCGAGCTCCATCGGCTCTTATCTCGGCGGGCGTGTGGCGGGACTGTATGACAGCCTCGAACTCGCGCAGATCTTTGGCGCGCTGACGGTGTTTGCAGTGTTGGCGGCTGTGCTGATGGCGGTACTGGCGAAGCCGCTGCAGCGCCTGTTGCAGGCGTCTTCGCGGCGCTGAAAGCGCAGCGGATCCCGATGGACGGGACCGCGTCCAGTCGGACGCGGTCCTCAGAGAATGAAGAGGCGCCTTAGTGGCACTCGAGAGAAGATTCTTTCTTCTCCTCTTCGTCTTCCTCATCAGTGGCCGGTTCGGCACCGTCGGGTTCGGCCGGTTCGGCACCGTCGGGTTCACTCGACAGGATATTCGCCAGCACGGCATTGATGGTCGGCTCGACGAACAAACCAGCGAGGAAGGTACCGGTCTGCGAGCCGCCGTCCAAGAGCGGATCGCCCAGCAGATCCCCACAGCCCGTGCAGGTCGTGAAGGTGATGTCCGCAGCGCCACCCATGCCGAGGAACACCGCGTCGGTATTGGTGACCGAACCGACTTCCATCTTGATGTCTGGCGCATCGACCTTCAATTCGCCGAATGACGCGATGGCAGCAAATGCACCAGTACTGCCGCCGCCGAACAGTTCGACGAACTCTGACGCCGCGACGTCCAGCGATTTTCCGGCCAGCAGCAGCGCTATCGGCGCATCGATAGTGATGGGGTTGCCTTCGGCAACCTGACCTGGCAGCAGCGAGGCCAGCAATTCGAAGCTCGGCGCCGGCGGAACATCTTCACCGGTTCCCGCCTTCAAACTCACCAAGCCACTGCCGTGGGCGAAAATCTTCGCGCTTTCTATACCGTAGAGCAACGCATAGGCGCCCTTGGCATTACCCCCCTGCACCACCAGATTCTGCGAATCAACTTCGAGGATGTTGGCAATCACTGAGGTCGGTTTGGTGTCAGCCAGAATCGACACAAAGCCTTCGCCCGCGTCGCGCTGGGTCAGGTCACCGCCCTTGGAGTTGGCGAACAGTTTCAAGAATCCGGTGGTGAAGATATTGCCCTTCACATCGATACTGCGCCCCGCTTCCAGCGTCAAGGAGCCGCCTTTAGCGACGATGTTCAGACCTTCCGGTATGAAGATGTCGTTGCTCGCTTGCAGGGTCAAAGCGCCACCACTGTTGAGGAAGTTGACCACTGCAGGAATCGAGACCGTCAGTTCTTCATCCGGATTGCTGCCAAACCCGATGGTGTCGACCGCCTGGGTCTTGGAGCCATCCAACAAGTCGATGCGGCCGGCGTTG
>CAMCBY010000346.1 GCA_945873015.1 Klebsiella pneumoniae | reverse complement strand
CCACATCGCAATCCGATCGCCACTTTTGATCTCGGCGTCGCCGAGACGGAAGTCGGTGACCGCGGTGCGCGCCATGTGCGAGATCGGTGTCTGCCAGCGAATGATCTCCGGCACCATCGAATTGATGAGCGCAGGATTGGCGCGCAACTTTTCGTACTCGGCGGGGTAGCGGTTCAGTGCGAGCACGCCGCCCGTCAGCGAATTGCGGGTGGTATCGTTGCCGCCGACGATGAGGTTGATGAGATTGCCGAGGAACTCGCCGGGGCTCAAATTCTTGGTGCCCTCGGCGTGCACCATCAACGACAGCAGGTCAGAACGTGGTTCGCCCTGCAGGCGTTCCTGCCAGAGTCCGGCAAAGGTCGTAAAACAGTCTTCCAACTCCTGGCGACGTGACTCCCAGCTGTCAACGATGCCGAAGCCCGGTTCGCTGACCGCGACATCGGACCAGCGCGTCAACAGGCGGCGCTGCTCCCACGGAAAGTCGAACAGCATCGCCAGCACCTGGGTGGTCATCTCTATCGACAGGTGTTCGACCCAGTCAAAGGTTTCACCGAGCGGCAGTTGATCGAGGATACGTGCGCAGATGGCACGGATCTGCTGTTCCATCTCACGCACGCTGGCGCGCGCCACCACCGGCGCAATGGCCTTGCGCTGTGCGGTGTGTATGGGCGGGTCGGTCGACTGGAACATGCGTGCATCGACACCGTGGCAGCGAAACAAGGTGTCGTAGCCGAGGATATGACCGCCGAGTTCATAGTTCGATGACACCCGTTCATCGTCGGCATTGATCTCGACGATGTCCTGGTAGCGGGTGATGGACCAGTAGGCGCCATAACGACTCTCGGCGCAGTAATGCACTGGCGCTTCCTTGCGCAGTCGCGCGAAGTAGGGCGCGATCACATCATCCTGATAAAGCCACGGATTGCTGACATCGATGGCATCGAGCGCAATCGTGTGAGGATCGACAAGGTGGCTGGCGGTCATGGCTCTTTCCTAGCGCGGACGCTGCGCACCGCGCACCAGGCGTCCGGGCAGGGCGCCGGTCGATTCGCCGTGCTGGAACGTCACCTGGCCGCGCAGCATGGTGGTGTGATAACCCACCGCGCGTTGAATCAAACGCTGGCCGCTGGCCGGCAGGTCATAGACCATCTGCGGTGACGGCAGCGCCAGGCGCGCCAAATCAATGAGATTGAGGTCAGCGCGCATGCCGGGTTTGATCATGCCGCGATCGTGAAAACCGTATAACGCGGCGGTATCGCGGCTTTGCATGCGCACCGCCTGCTCAAGACCGATACGCGGGCCGCGATCGCGGTCGCGCACGAAGTGTTGCAACAGATAGGTCGGTGCGCTGGCGTCACAAATCATGCCGCAATGGGCGCCGCCATCGCTGATGCCGAGGATGGTATTGGGATGCAGCATCATCTCGCGCGCGACGTCGTAGTTGCCGGCGTTGTAGTTGAACAGCGGCGAATACAGAAACGCCTTGCCGTTTTCTTCCAGCAGATAATCGTAGGCAGCTTCTTCGACCGACACCCCACGCCGTGCTGCGTGGGCAACCACGCTTTGTTCGGCGCTCGGCTCGTATTCCGGCGGTGTGCCGAGCATGAATACGCGATCGTAATCGCGGATGCTCGACTGCATGGCCTTGCCTTCGATGAACAACAGGCGCAACAGACGCGCCGGGCGCGGACCGGCTTCGGCGAGGATACGCGCGCGCACCTCGGGCTTTTTCATCTCCGCCACGCGTTCGGCCAGCGGCAGATGGGTGATGGCGCGATAGCTGGCGCGGCCGGTGAAGGGATGGGTGCCTTCCAGGCACAGCAGCACGCCCGGTGGGCGGATCGCGACCTGCGGATAAATGCCGTCGCGGCGCGCGGCATGCGCAAGCAGACGTTGCCATTGCACGGGGTCGTCATCGTTCTGCACACAGGCAAAGGTGACCTTGCAGCGCGCCTTGTCGAGGATGTGATCCATCCATTGCAGTTCGTTCTGTTCCGGCGCGAGATCCGACGCCACTTCAAACACCGCGCCGCCGGCTGCACCCATCGCATCGGCGATGGTGGTCAATTCCAGCGCGTCGGCGCTGGTGCCGGGCACCAGTTCGCCATCGATGGAACGATGCAACACCGTGCGCGAAGTGGAAAAGCCAACCGCGCCGGCGCGCACCGCTTCACCCACCAGCGCCGCCATCGCCGCGCGTTCTTCGGCATTGGCATCAACGTCGGTGGCGCCGCGTTCGCCCATCACATAGGCGCGTACCGCGCCGTGCGGCACCTGCGCGGCGATATCCACCGCGCGCGCTTTGGTTTCCAGCGCGTCCATGTATTCGGGAAACGATTCCCAGCGCCAGTCGATGCCTTCGGCGAGTGCGCTGCCGGGAATGTCTTCCACGCCTTCCATGAGTCCGATCAGCCAGTCGCGTTTGTTCGCATGGGCGGGCGCAAAACCGACGCCGCAATTGCCCATCACGGTGGTGGTGACGCCGTGCCAGCAAGACGGTGTCAGCAATTCGTCCCAGGTCGCCTGACCGTCGTAATGGGTATGCACATCGACCCAGCCGGGGGTCAGAATCAGACCGTCGGCATTGATCTCCTGGCGCGCGGCGCCCTGCTTGCCGCCGACTGCGACGATGGTTTCGCCATTGATGGCGACATCGCCGTGCTGCGCGGTCTCGCCGCTGCCGTCCACGATGAGTGCGTTGCGTATGACGATGTCATGCATGGTGAAGTGTTCTCCGCAAGAGTTGCACGCAATGATTTTGCGACAGAAATTTTGATCGGTGTTGCGCGTAGCGCATGGCGCACTGTGATGGGCGAATGAGTTCGCGGCTACACCAGCAAACCGCCGCCATCGACCACCAGGTTGATACCGGTGACATAGCCGTTCTTCATGAGGAACAGCACAGCGTGCGCAATTTCTTCCGGTTTGCCGATACGGCCGACCGGCAGTTTGGCGCCGGCTGCGGCGAGGATCGTATCGCGCTCAGCACCGAAGATGCCATCGAACAAAGGCGTGTCGACGTAGCCCGGCTGGATGGTGTTGACGCGGATTGGTGCGAGATCGAGCGCAAGCGCGCGCGCAAACGCATCGACCGCACCGCAGGAGGCAGTGGCAACCGACGCACCGGGCAACGGCCGGCGCGACGCGGTGCCGGACATGAAGGTGATCGAACCACCGGGGCGAATTTTCGGCGCGGCGTATTTCGCGGCGTACAACGCACCCCAGAAACGCGTGTCCAGCGCCGGGTGCAGACTGGCGGTATCGGGCGCGAGTTTGGCGTCCAGCACCAGTTGACCGGCGGTGATGAATACGTGGTCGAGCGCCGGCAGTCCGGCGAACAGTTCGCGTGTGCCGGCCTCGTCAGCGGCATCGAGTACCCGTGCATCGGCATTGCCGCCGAGCGCAACCCGTGCGTTTTCGAGGCGGCCGGCATCGCGGCCGGTGATGATGACCTTGGCGCCCTCACTGTTGGCGGCCTGCGCGGTGGCGAGGCCGATACCGGAACTGCCGCCGAGCACGACCACCGTGGTGTTCTTGAGTGTCATGAATACTGCTCCCCGCAGGCTGGGCAAGAAAAAACGCCGCGTCAGGTGTCGCGGCGTGCTGAACGTTAAGGCACGTCGATGACGTCGCCCGGCGGCCCTTCGTGATGGGGTTGCGGCGTATGGGCGGGCTGCAGCGGTTGGCCGGCCAGCGGCACGGTGCGGGTCAGGAATTCGATCACGGCATTGCCGAAGATGTCGTTGCGATCACCCGCGACCATGTGGCCGGCATCGGTGATGTTGACGTATTCACTGTGCGTACACATGGTCAGAAAATTGGCCGCACCTTCTTCTGACAACACATCCGACAGTCCGCCGCGCACCAGCAAGGTGGGCTGCTTCAAGGCGCGCGCACAGGCCGCCAGTCGCTCAAAACGTTTGTCCATCTCGCGGCGTAACTGCATGAAGCGCGGGTCCCAATGCCAGCGGAATTTGCCATTCGGCGCGCGGCGCAGATTCTTGGCAAGGCCGGCCAGATCTTTGGGCGGCTTGCGATGCGGTTGATAGGCGCCGATGGAGGCGGCCACTTCTTCCAGCGAATCGAAGCCGTCGGGCTTTTCGGTCATAAAAGCGTGAATCTTCTGCACGCCTTCCGGTTCGATGTGGGGCGCGATGTCGACCAGCACCAAGGCCGTGGCATCGACGCGGTCTTCGCCGATCGCGACCAGACTGGTGCCGCCGCCCATCGATGCACCGACCAGTACTGGCCGTTTGCCGCCCAGCGCTTTGATGAGTGCACACAAGTCCTCGACCATGATGTCCTGGCCATAGACACCATCCGGCGCCCAGTCGGAATCACCGTGACCGCGCGCGTCGAACGCGATGGCGTGATAACCCGCCGCGCCGAGCGCCTCGCCGGCGGTCTTCCACGCGTGACGGGTCTGACCGCCGCCATGCTGCAGAAGAATCAGCGGGCCATCAGTGGGGCCCCAACTGTCGCCGGCCAGACTGACACCACCGACCCCCGGCCAGCGATGCATGGGATCCGGCGTACCGGGTAAACGTTCTCCAGCGCTCATGATTCGAGACGGACTACCGTGATGGGGACGATTCATTGTCGGGTTTGGCCGCGATTCGTCAAGTACGCTTTTGCGTAGCATCGGCCGCCTGGCGTGCGGCTTTACTGCCTGTCCGTCGCCGCGTGCTAACCTGTCGCGCATCGCCTGCTGCGGCCG
>CAMCBY010000345.1 GCA_945873015.1 Klebsiella pneumoniae | reverse complement strand
CATCGCGGCAAACCGCGACTTGACCGGCGCCTGCGGCGGCCAACGCACGCCCAACACCACCATCGCGTGCACGGCGGCGGCAATCACGATAGTCAGCAGCAGTCGGTTGTCCGGCCGCACCTGCGACTCGACCAGTGCCTCGCTCATGTGCCCTGTATTGCCTGCGCTGACGGCCTCGCGCCAGCGCTCAGTGGCGTGCGCTGAGGCGGCTTTCGATGGCCTGCATCAGCAGGCCGCCGATGTCGATGTCGTAGACCGCCTCAATCTCGCGCGCACAGGTCGGGCTAGTGACATTGATTTCGGTCAGGCGGTCGCCGATCACATCGAGACCGACAAAAATCAAGCCGCGCTTCTTGAGTTCCGGCGCGACGCGCTCGGCGATCGCACGATCGGACGCCGACAGCGGTTGCGGCACGCCCCGCCCGCCGGCAGCCAGATTGCCGCGCAACTCGCCGCTGGCCGGAATACGCGCCAGCGAATAGGGCAGCGGCACACCGTCCACCACCAGAATGCGTTTGTCGCCGTCGAGAATGGCCGGCAGATAACGCTGCGCCATGCAGTAACGCTGCTCGAGTGCGGTGATGGTTTCAAAAATCACGCTGGCATTGCCATCGTCGGGTTTGACGCGAAACACCGAAGCGCCACCCATGCCGTCCAGCGGTTTGACGACGATATCGCCATGCTCACGCTGAAACGCGCGCAGCTCGTCCATGTTGCGCGTGACCAGGGTCGGCGGGCAGACGTCGGAGAACCACGCGGTGAAGAGTTTTTCGCTGGCGTCGCGTATCGAGCGCGGGTCATTGACCACCAGCGCACCCTCGGCCTGAGCCCGCTCCAGCATGTAGGTGGCGAATACGAATTCCATGTCGAAGGGCGGATCCTTGCGCATCAACACCACGTCGAGATCGGCCAGCGGTGTTGCGACTTCGCTTTGCGGTGCGCCGAAGTCGTACCAGTGCGCAACATCGTTGTGCACCGTCAGCGGACGCGTGCGTGCGCAGGCCCGGCCATCGCGCAGACTCAAGTCCGACATTTCCATGTAATGAAGTTCGAACCCATGTCGGGCAGCAGCGAGCAGCAGCGCGAGCGTGGTGTCCTTCTTGGGTTTGATCTGGTCGATAGGATCCATGATGACGCCAAGACGCCGTGACATGCGGACACCCTCTTTGAGTGGAATGGACGGCGCACACCTTATCACACACGACCTCCCGGTCCGGGGCGCAAGCGAGTCGCTGCGACGACATTGCGCGGCGCGGCTGCCACCGTGCCGCACGCACAGTAGTTTTTCCAAGGCGCGCTCGTTAGGATTGCCGCCCAATGCCAGCGTCTGAGTTCGATAACATCCATGAGCCGCTCCGATAGCCAGCGCCTCGCTCGCACTTTAGTGCGCATCGCGACCCGTGCGAGTGAACTCGCGCTGTGGCAGAGCCGGCATGTGGCGGCGGCGCTCGAGGCGGCCTGGCCTGGCCTCAAGACCGAGCTGGTGCCGATGACCACGACCGGTGACCGTATCCTCGACCGGCCGCTCGCATTGATCGGCGGCAAAGGTCTTTTCATCAAGGAACTCGAGGTCGCGATGCTGGAAGGGCGCGCCGATATCGCGGTCCATTCGATGAAGGATGTGCCGTGGGAGCTGCCCGAGGAATTGCACCTTGCCGCCATCCTGAGCCGCGAAGACCCGCGAGATGTACTGCTCAGCGCGAGTGGGCAAAGTCTCGATGTTTTGCCGCACGGCGCGCGGGTCGGCACTTCCAGTCTGCGTCGGCGCAGCCAGTTGCTGGCCTTGCGCCCTGATCTCAACCTGCTCGATCTGCGTGGCAATGTGCCGACCCGCCTTGGCCGCCTGCAGCAGGGCGATTACGACGCCATCGTGCTGGCCGCCGCGGGACTCAAACGTCTTGGCCTGTATGGTGCGACGGCTCACGCCTTGAGCGCCGAGCACATGTTGCCGGCCGTCGGTCAGGGCGCCATCGGCATTGAGTGCCGGCGGGGAGATACCGACATCGAAACCTTGCTGGCACCGCTCCACGACGAGCAAACAGCATGTTGTGTGCGTGCCGAGCGCGCCATGAATGCGCGCCTCGGCGGCAGTTGTACCGTGCCGGTCGCAGGTCATGCCGAGTTGTTGGACGGACAACTGCAATTGCGCGGTCTGGTTGCCGCGGTCGACGGCAAGGATATCGTCCGGCACACTGCCAGCGGCTCGAGCAGCGATGCCGAGCGCATCGGCGATCAGTTGGGTCAGGCTTTGCTGGGCGCGGGCGCGGATCGCATCCTGCGTGGTTTGCACGAACACAAGTAGATCTCAGAATGCAGACAGAAGACGGTGCATTGGATGGAATCTCGGTGCTGGTGACGCGTCCGGCCGAACAGGCCGAGAGCCTCGCGCGCGCTATCGAAGGGGCCGGCGGCACTGCCATCCGCGCACCGATGATCGTGATCACCGGCTTACACGACGGCTCGGTGGCCGGCGCGGTGGCGCGCGAGTTACCGAGTTTCGACATCGTGATCTTTGTCAGTCGCAATGCCGCCGAATTTGGTGTCGCGCTGATTAAAGAAGAAGGCCGCTCGTTGGACGGCATGCCGGTATTCGCAGTCGGGCTCGGTACAGCGGCCAGTTTGCGTGGTCTTGGCGTGACGCAGGTGATGACTCCCGCCAGTGAATTCAGCTCCGAAGGTCTGTTGCGTCTTGAGGGCCTGTCCGAAGCGAAGGTCAAGGACAAACGCATCGTGATCTTCCGCGGCGTCGGTGGCCGCGAGCATCTCGCCAAGACCCTCGAGCGGCGCAACGCCAATGTGGTCTACTGCGAGTGTTACGAGCGCAGCAAACCACCCCTGGTGCTGGGCAGTGCGCTGAAAAAAAACGCAGTGAAAGTACCGGACATCGGCCTTGCCACCAGCATTGAAGTGCTCGATAACCTGGTCGAGAAAATCGAGGATGAAGGCATCGACCAGTTGTTTGACATGCAGATGCTGGTGGTCGGTTCACGGGTCGGTCAGGAAGTCGAGGCGCGCGGCTTCACCCATCGCGCGCTGGTGGTCGAGAATCCCTCCGACGACAACATTCTGAAACGCCTCATCCATTGGGCCAACGACGAAGCATGAGCGCAACTGAACAACCGGCGGCACCCCAGCCGGGCCGCGTGCCCGCAGCACGCGGCGGCAAGCTGGCGCTGCTCGCGCTCGCGATGACACTGGTGGTGGCGGTCAGTGGTTATTACTGGACACGTTTCGTCGCTGAACCTGGCACGGCCGCCTTGCGTGCGCAGCTCGAGGACGTCGGTGTCGAGCGCACGCAACTGGCGGCACGTTTAAGTGCAAGCGACGAGCGCATGCAAAAACTCGAAGCGGCGCAGAGTGCGGCGCTGACCACCATCGATGAATTGCGTGCGCATACCGCTGCGCTCGATCAGTCGTTGAAAGCCCTCGCGACGCGCAGTAGCGACAAGACTCTCGACTGGATACTGGCCGAGTGTGAATACCTGATCCTGGCCGCCAGTCAGCGCCTCGCTCTGCAACAGGATGCCGTCACCGCCAGTGCCGCCTTGAGTGCGGCGGACGATAGACTGCGGCGCGCCGAACACCCTGCCACCGCGCCGTTGCGCGAACAACTGGCGCATGACATCCAGGCACTCAATGCGGTGCCCCTTGTCGATATCGAAGGTTTGTCGCTGAAGTTCGCCGCGCAGATCCGTAAAGCCGACAAGCTCAAGACCAAACCCATCGCCGAAGTTGATACCTCCTTCAAACACAGTCGCGAGCAGCGTGTCACGGCCAACAACTGGCGCGATGTGTTGCAGGCGATGTGGGACGACCTCAAGAGTCTGGTCGAGATCAAAGACGACGCCTTGCCCGATGGTGTGCTGTTCGATCCGAAGTTACGTTATTTCGTCGAGCAGAATCTCAAACTTGAATTGTCCAGTGCGCGGCTCGCCATCCTTGAACGGGATACCACCAACTTCCGCGTCGCGGTCGAGATAGTGCAGGACGCTGTCGCGCATTATTACGATGCCGATGACGCTGCAGTCAAAGCGCTGGCCGCGATGCTGACCGAGGTGCGCGGCATCGAACTCGCGCCGGCCTTGCCGAATGTCACCGCCAGTCTCGATGCGGTGCGTGCAGCGCGTCAGGCGCTCGCCGCACCGACCCCGACCCTCTCTGCGCCCACGCTGCCCGAGTCGCCCGCCGCGCCATGATGCTACGGGTGGTGGTGGTCGCGCTCCTGGCCCTGGTGGCCGCGGTCCTGGCCGGACATTACATCGCCGTCGATCCGGGCTTCATCGTGATCGGTATCGGCGGCAAGGTCATGCGTACGACCTTCGCTTTTTTTGTCATCCTGGTGTTCGGCAGTGTGCTCGCGGTCTACATCACGCTGCGGGTGGTGGCGCATGTGTTCGCGCTGCGTGGTCGTTTCGGGCGTTGGTCGGGCGACTATCGGCGCCGTCGTGCTTATCGCTCACTGGCCGATGGCCTGCTGGCGCGCGCCGCCGGCGATCACGCGCGTGCCGAACGGTTGTTCAGCCTCGGCGCCGATGACAATGCACAACCCGAGGTGCATTACCTCGCCGCGGCCGAAGCGGCGCAGGCCATGCATGCCAATGGTCGTCGCGATAATTATTTGAAGCTTGCGCGGGACCTCAAACCCGAGGCGGCGCCGACCCTCGACATGCAGCGCGCGGCGTGGCTGCTTGAACAGGATCACATCGCTGAAGCCGCCGCCGTGATCGATGAGCTTACG
>CAMCBY010000344.1 GCA_945873015.1 Klebsiella pneumoniae | reverse complement strand
TGAAGTTGAGTTTCATAAATTCCTCCCGCCACCGGAATCAGGGGGCAGAGTTGTTGAACATAACGTTTGCCACTGTCCCGAACATAGTCGGGATTTTCCTAAACCCTGTCCCCTGATTCCGCCCTGATTCCGATTTTGAAACTGCGCTCGACCGATTCCCGACTTGAGAAGCGCTTATCGGTGCCAGCCGCGCAGATCGTCCTCAGGCTCGCCCCGCGCTCACGTGCAGAGGTCATTCGCCAATCCGCGGCCCGAACACGAGCGGCAATTCGCGCAGGCTGCGCGTGATACCACCCAGGTACCGGGGCACAAAACCGGGAGCAAGCGAAAAATCTTCGATGCGCGTGATGAACGCCTCAATGGCGATACGCAGATTGAGCCGCGCCAGATGCAGGCCGAGGCAGCGGTGCGTGCCGGCGGCGAAACTCAGGTGGCGATTGGGTGAGCGCGTGATATCGGTCACAGCGGGATCTGAAAACATGCTCGGGTCGCGATTTGCACCGCCGAGGTTATAGATGATGTAGTCGCCCTTTTCGCCGTCGTGAAGTCCGCGCAAGCGGGTGCCGGCAATTTCGACATCGCGCATCACGCGCCGCCCATTGTTTGGCGCAGAGACGTAGACACGCAGAAATTCTTCCACGGCACGGGGGATGAGCGCGTGATCAGCCTGCAGCCGACGGCGGTCTTCCACGTGAGTTGCGAGATGATAAAGCGCGCCCGCGATCACCGCACCGGTGGTGGTGGCGCCGGCCGCCACGATTTGTGCGAGCGAACCCGCGCGTTCGCTGTGGCTGAACGGCCGGCCATCGGGAAATTCGAAGTGCAGGATGGCATCGACGATGTCGTCCTGGCGCGGCTCGTGTTTGCGTCGTTCGAGCAGCGCCGCCAGATAATCCTGGCCCTTCACCCAATTGACGCCGCGAGTTTCCAGCGGCCCGGTGATCGCATCGGTGAAGACCTGCTGCAGAAAATCCATGTCTTCGGCCGGCATATGCGCGACCACCTGACAGAACGCGATGGGTGGCAGGGGGTCGGCATATTGTTTCACCACATCGACCTCGCCAACCGCGACGAACGCATCCAGCAGGCGGTCTGCGATCATACGAATGCCAGGTTCGTGCTGCAGTACCGCGGCAGCGGTAAAAAACCGCGTCAACGCACCGCGCAGTTGGGTGTGTTCAGGGGGGTCGGTCTCGTTGGGTTTGAACAGTGGTTGTTCGGGCGCACGCACCGCACCGATGATGCCGTCGGCACTGGAGAAGGTCTGCCAGTCCTGCAATACATGCAAGATGTCGTCGTAACGATTGATCACGTAGTAGCCGGCGCGGCTATGCGCCACCGGACATTGCGCGACAAGTTGATCGGCGACCTCGTTGAAGACATCACCATAGGCCGGATCGTCGAGATCGAAATCGTTCTGCCAGTCTCGTCCGGCTATCTCATCCTGCATCGCACAGCGCTCCCCGCACCAGCGCGGCACCATGCCGCGATTCAACCGCCGCAAGCGACCATACGCGAGAGCGCCCGACAGTGTCGAGATACGGCAAATGGGGAGGGTAGCTTTCGTTACGTTCCTGAGAGATCTTCGCCGTTTGACACCACACAATCGTCTTCCCAGACTTGCCCGTGCATCACGCCATGTCCGCAACAAGCCTCACCATCCCCTCGGAGTTCCTGACCATGTTGCAGCTCTGTTCTTTTCATTTTGTTCGGTCAATGCCATGAGCGTCGGCGCGTCCTATACCGGCTTACGGGTACTGGAACTTGCAGCCGTTATCGCTGGCCCATTCGCCGGCATGGTGTTCGCCGATCTGGGCGCCGACGTCATCAAGGTCGAGAATCCCCGTGGTGGTGACGACGCGCGCCGCATGCCACCACAGCAGCATGGCGAAAGCACCTTGTTCATGTCCATGAATCGCAACAAGCGCAGCGTGGCGCTCGATCTCAAGACCGCGGCGGGGCGCGACGCGGTGCTCAAACTCGCCGAACAGGTGGACGTCGTCATCGAAAGCTACAAACCCGGTGTCAGCGAGCGCCTCGGCATCGGCTATGGCGAGATGCGCAAGCGCAACCCATCACTTATCTACTGCTCAGTATCAGCCTTCGGCGAAAGCCCGTCCGGGCGCGATCTGCCCGGCTACGACCCACTCATCCAGGCCTTCTCGGGTCTCATGAGTATGACCGGCGACGCCGCTGCGCCGCCCGCACGTGTAGCAGCCTCGGTCATCGACCTCAGCACCGGCATGTGGGCTGCGATGGGCATCATGGCGGCGCTGGCCCATCGCACACGCACCGGCGAAGGGCGCTATGTCGAAGCCACCCTCATCGACAGTGGCTACATGCTGCTGTGTCACCAGATCACGAGCATGCTCGCCACCGGCCTGGTGCCCGGCCGCGTTGGTTCGGCCTCCCCTATCGCCGCGCCCTACGAAGCCTTCGAGACCGCCGACGGCTGGCTCATGATCACTGCCGGCAATGACGCCATGTTTGCGCGTTTGTGTGAGGCACTGGCACTCGGCGAACTCGCCAGTCAGGAGCGCTTCCGCACCACCGCCGCGCGGGTCGCCGATCGTGACGCCCTGCACGAGTTGCTGCAGCAACGGCTGCTGAGCGAAACCTCCAGCGTCTGGATGGCGCGCCTGACCGCACGCAGCGTGCCCGTGGCGCCGGTGCAGAACCTTTCAGAAGCGGTGCAGCATCCATTGATGGCCGAACGCGCGATGCTCAGCGTGGCGACGGGTGCCGCTGCAGAGATGGCGCCCATCCTGCGCCTGCCCATCGACGACGCGCGCCCGCCGCAGTTGCGCGCCGCGCCGCAGCTTGGTGAACACTCAGCGCAGATCCTGCGTGAAGCCGGTTTCGACGAAACATACATCGCGGAGATGCTCGCTGCAGTCGCCGCGAGCGCTTAAGGCACTCGGTGAGGCAGTCAGAACAGACTCAATTTTTTCCTCGAGGGTCACGGAGGACCACGGGGATCAGAGTTGTGCAATTCGTTTGCCTATCGATTGATGCTGCCGAGCGCGGCACTTTCGATGTAACCGCCGTTGCGTCGTACATCACGTCGATATCTATTTTCCGTCAATGGGGAAGACCTGACCGAAGCGTACGCATATTTGTGGGTATCGCCACAGAACGACACTGGCGCAAGGTAAAGACTGCACGTAACGGTGGAGATCTCCGCCAGCAATCAAACAGGAGCTCGACATGGCGACGCGGAAATCTTCAAAGACACCCAAGGCCACCGGGGCGCGTAAGGAAGTCCTGGAGGCCGACGTGCGGCGAGCACCAAACCGCTCGACGCTCCGCGCCGAGGCCGCCGGCAAGGCCCGGGCACTCGTCAGGACGGAGACAGCCAGCGGCGGACGGCCTCCGTTCCTTCGCGTCGCCAAGCCGGATTCGATCGACTTTCGCGATCGTCCCTTTCATCCCAACATCTCGGTCACCCCAAGCGCGGCGCTGTATCCCGCGCGCGCCATGCCGGTGAAGAATCAGGAATCAACGAACGCCTGTACCGGCTTCGCCCTCTCACTCGTGGTCGAGCACCTGCTGCGCGAGTCGCAGCGGGAAACGCGCGCCCGCGTCTCGCCATATATGCTTTATTCCATGGCGCGTCGCTACGACGAGTTCCCAGGCTCGGTCGCCGACGACGGCTCAAGCCTGCGCGGCGCGCTGAAGGGCTGGTTCAAGCATGGGGTTTGCAAGGATGAGTTGTTCCCGGCGCTGGGCATGCCGCAAGCCAGCGGCTCGTTGCAGGAAGATTGGTGGCTTGACGCCGTCAAGCGGCCGCTGGGCGCCTACTATCGGGTGGATGCCAAGAGCATCACCGACATGCACGCCGCGCTCAACGAGGTCGGAATCCTGTACGCCAGCGCAGGCTGTCACACGGGTTGGGACGAAGGTAATCAGCAAAGGCCGCTCAAGCGGCGCCCGGCTTCTATCGACAAAGTCTGGGTCATTCCGGTGCAGGGAGGACGGGCGCAGCATCCCGGGCACGCGTTTGCGATAGTCGGCTACAACGAGGTCGGCTTCCTGATCCAGAACTCCTGGAGTACGGACTGGGGTTCGTTCGGCTACGCCATCCTCACCTACGACGACTGGCTGGCCAACGCCATGGACTGCTGGGTCGCACAGCTCGGTGTTGTCACGCACGAGCACGCGGCGATCGCCGGCAGCGCCACCCTGCGAACCAATGCCAATGGCAAGGTGTTGCTCGCCGCGAGCAAGGTGCTTCGAAACCGCGAGATCTCGCCGTTCGTCATCAACATGGGCAACAACGGCGCCTTGAGCAACAGCGGCACCTTCCGCACCACACCCGACGATGTACGGGCGCTTGTCGATGTTCAGCTTGCGAAGGCTCGCGAGCTGTGGGGCATGCAGGACAAACCCATCGACGTATGTATCTATGCGCACGGCGGGCTGGTCGGCGAAGACGCTGCCGCAGAGACGGCAGCGGAGTGGATACCGATGCTCTATGAACAGAAAATCTTCCCGATTTTCCTGATGTGGGAAACCGACTTCATCTCGACTGTGATGAATACGCTCGAAGACGCCATCAAAGGCATTCCGCGCTCTACCGGTTTTTCCGCGTCGATCGAGCGTTGGTGGAACCAGCGTCTCGAGCGTGTGCTCGCGCGACCCGGAACACAGATCTGGGGCGAGATGAAACAAAATGCTGACGCAATGAGCCTCTACAACCAGGATGTCGCGGACGATAAACAGGCCGGCACCGTGCTCA
>CAMCBY010000343.1 GCA_945873015.1 Klebsiella pneumoniae | reverse complement strand
GGCCGCATCGAAACTCGCACGCGCCAGCGGCACGATGGCAGCGACCACATCTTTCTCGCCCGGCACGCCGTTTGACGACGGCACGCCATAGACGAATACATCGTCCACTTGCGGATGTTCAGCCAGTTCCTTTTCAACGAAGGCGGGATTGATGAAGTCACCGTTATGACGAATGCCGCCGCCTTTGCGAAACAGAAAGTAATACCAGCCGTCGGCATCTTTGTAGCCGATATCGCCCATGCGCAACCAACCGCCGGCGGTCTTGCTCATCGAAGCCTGCGGATTCTTGTAATAGGAAATTGATGGGCAACTGCCATCGGCATTCTTGAAAATGATCTCGCCCGGCTCGCCTGGCGCGCAGTCATTGTCGTTGTCATCGACAATCCGGCCGATGGCGCTGGCCGGCGGTTTGCCTATGCTGCCGACCGGGCCGCCGGGTGGATTCATGGTCAAACCACCCTCGGCAGCGCCATAGAACTCGAAAATTTCGACGCCGAAACGCTGCTTGAACTCATTCCAGATATTGGCCGGCATACCGGCCGACAACACATACCGCACCGGGTTGTCGGCGTCGTTGGCTTTCAAAGGTTCACTGTAGATGGCGGTGGTCATGCCGCCCAGCAGGTTGAACATGGTGCAACCGTAATGGCGTGTGATGTCCCACAGCCGTGACTTGGTAAAGCGGCGGCTGAAGACACCACGCAAACCCATGAACAGCGTATTGCCGAGCGTGATCAACTGCGCATTGGCGTGGGTCAGGGACAAACCCGAATAGGGCCGGTCATCGGCACGCAGCCCCATGAGTTCGCCCAGACTCGCGACAAAACCAAAACGTGCATAGGGCGACAGAATCGCCTTCGGATCGCCCGTCGTGCCCGAGGTATAAAGCATCTGCATGGGTGTATCAGCCGCCGTCACGCGCACTTCGATGTCCGCCGCACGCGGCCGCGCCAGCACTTCATTGAAAGAGCGCACGCGCAACTCGCCAAAACTCGCTGGCAGATTGTTGCTCTGCGTCACGATCACCCACACCCATTCAAGATGCGGGCAGTCGTCGAGGATGTCGAGCAGATTGGCGGCAGCGTAATCGCCTATCACCACACCACGGCAGCCGGCAAAATCCAGCATGTAGGCGAGCTTCTTGCCCTTGGTGCGCGGGTCGATGGGCACAAACACGGTGCCGGCAATCGACGAGCCGACCATGGTATCGACGAACTCCGGATGATTCTGCGCGACTATCGCAAACGCATCGCCCATCGCCATGCCTTCGTCATCGAGACAGGCGGCGACGCGCTGGCCGTTGGCCCACAGGTCATCGTAGGTCCGCACTTCATCGAGGTATTCGCCCTTGGGGCCAATATCGACAAAAGTCAGCACATCGAGCTTGGGCTGGCTCGCGCGGCGCGCGGCTATCAGATTGGCGAGAATCAATAAATCAGGCGTGGCGCTCATGGTGCAGGGTTACTTATCCAGAAATGATGATGACTCTCGCGGCGGCGCAAAGCGCCCGCGCGCGATGCCGGCCGCGCGATCCTCGCATATTCCGCCGCCGTCGGTGCTGTCCTTTGCCCCAGCGGGTCGGGTCGGGCCAGCCAAGGCCTCTGCTATAGCAACTCCGGATCGACCAGCGCGGTACCGCCGAGGATCGAAAGTATCTCGTTGCAGCCGTCCTCGATCATCGACGCGCGAGCGTCGCGCAGCAGCTTCTCCATCGGGTAGGCACGCGTGACCCCATTGCCGCCAAACATCTGCAGCGCGTCGCTCGCCACTTCGAAAGCAGTCTCGGTGCCGGTGACCTTGGCCATCATCGCCGCGTGCAGGGCCGGTTGCGTCATCACCATGTTGTATTCACAGGCGCGCCGCGTCACCGCACGCGCAGCCTCGACGCGACGGAACATATTGAACAAGCGGTAAACCACACTCTGATGCCGCACCAGCGGCTGACCACCCTGCTTACGTTCGTGGGCATAGGCATGGGCGAGCTCATAAGCGCGCTGCGCGACACCGGTAAAGCAGGCGCCCATCAACACATTGGCCTCGGCATGAATGGCGTACACCGCGCGCTGGAAACTGTCGGGCCCGGCCAGCAAATGCTCCATGCCGAGTTCCACGTTATCGAAAAAGATTTCGCCCTGCGGCAGCGCGCGCTGGCCGAGCTTGTCGAGGGGTTTGCCTTTGCTCACGCCCTTGCTGTTGCACGGCACGATCACGCACGCACCATGCGTGGTATCGGCACCCGCACCGGTATCGGCTGCACAGTACAGAATGCAGACCTGGCCGATAGGGCCGTTCGATACCCACGCCGATTTCTGGCCATTGATGACAATCCGATCGGATTTCAGGGTGGCAATGCAGTTCGGACGTCCATAGCTGCCGCGGGCATGGGCGGCGTTGCCTTCCGGGTCGAGCGTATCACTGCCGTGATCAGGCTCGGTGATGCCCCAACAGCCGATGATGTTGTCGGCGCACAGCTCAGCCAGGAAATCATTGCCAAACAGACGCGCGAGGTAACGCGGCAGCGTGCCGGCACCGATCGAAATCGCCAGCCCCGAATCGCCCCAGCCGAGAATCTCGTAGAACAGACACATGATCTTGGCGCGTTGCAGAGGCTCCATACCGAGCAACAGATCGACCGTGAAACCAAGCTCCTGGAACTTGCTGTAAAAACTCCACAGTGGCGAGTCGGGCGCTACCACCGCCTCAGGCGTCATCCTGTCGAGCAGCTCGCCGGTCGGGCGCATTTCATTTTCAGCGAAGCGCCGTAGCGTATCGACAATGGCGCTTTCTTCTTCGCTCATCGGACACTCGGCTCCAAAAGGTCCGAGTCTGGGGTGCGGCGTCGGCGCCCATTTGGCGATGCGCACATCGGCCGCCGGTCGCCCGTAGTTGGAAATATCTTGTGGCAGTGCGGCCATGCTCCCCTCCGGGGTGTTTGTCAGCGCCAGGTTCGCGCGGTTTATGCTCGGTGCGCGCTCACGTTGGCCCGCCTCACGCCCGCGGTCTTTGACCGACATCAAGCGTCGCAGCGCAGCACAACAGCGACGGCCCAGGCTTCGTGCCGCAGCGGCCGACGCACTCTGGTTCCCGACTTGTCACAACGCCCTCACCCTCCTCAAAAAACTTTACACTGGCGACCACACCGGCGAGCTTTTGCTGCGGGTCGCGGCGCCACCAGAGCGTCACCACCGCACATCGCTGTTCATTTACCGCACTCACGACATAAGGGGATACTGATGATGCGGAACGGGATATTTGGCGGACGACAGTGGCGGCTACTCGCGGCGCTGTGCTGCGCGACACTCTCTAGCGGCGGCGCCGTGGCCGACGACGACAAGGCGATAGGCAAACAGGCGTTTGAGAAGGCCTGTATCGCCTGCCATAGCGAGCCAGCGGTGCCACGCGCCCTGCCCCGCGATCAGCTTGCCAAAATGGCTCCGGAATTGATCTTCGCCGCACAACTCGGCGGCAAGATGACCCTGCAGGCCGCCGCGCTGTCGGAAATCGAGAAGCGCGCGGTTGCCATCTATCTTTCAGAGATCCCGTGGGGCACGGTGGCCGACGCCAAGACTGCCGAGAAACTGACGATGTGCGAGAAACCCGCACCGCTGGCGGCCGATGCACTCAAGCAGCCGCACTGGTCGGGCTGGGGACTCGACGCCGACAACACCCATTTCCAGACGGCTGCCAACGCCGGCCTGAAAGCGGCAGATCTCGCCAACCTCGAATTTAAATGGGCGCTCGGCTTTGCCGCCGGCACCAGTGTCTCGACCCAGGCCGCCGTACTCGGCGGACGCATCTACATCGGTGGCCCCAGCAATGGCGTTTACGCGCTGGATGCCAAGAGCGGCTGCGCGCATTGGAAGTTCGACACCGCCGGCGAAGTACGCGGCGCTATCCAGGCCTTCACCCGCGCCGACGGCAAGTTGATGCTGGTAGCGGCCGACCGCAAGGCGATGGTGTATGGACTCGACGCCGACACCGGCAAGCTGCTGTGGCAGGACAAGGGTGAGGATCACGCGTGGGCCATGAACACCGGCTCAGCGGCTTTCCACCAAGGCACCGTCTATGTGCCGTTTGCTTCGTTCGAGGAACTGGCCGGCGGCTCGCCGACCTATGAGTGCTGCACGTTCCGCGGCAGCGTGGTGGCCTATGAACTCGAAACCGGCAAACGGCTGTGGAAGACCTATCTGATTCCGGAACTGCCGAAAAAAACCGTCAAGACCGGCAATGGCACCCAACTCTGGGGTCCGTCGGGCGTGGCAGTGTGGTCGCAACCGACCGTCGATGCCAAGGCCGGCGCTTTGTATCTCACTACCGGTGACTCCTATTCGGCACCGGCGGCCGACACGTCAGATTCCATCGTCGCGCTCGATCTCAAGACCGGCGCAATTCGCTGGCATAAACAGATGACGGCCGACGATGCCTTCACTGCCGCCTGTGTCGCGCATAACGCCGACCCGGTGGCCAAGTCGAAGTGCGGTCCGGATATCGACTTCGGTTCATCGGCCATCCTGCGCAATCTGCCCAACGGCAAACGTGTGCTGCTGGCCGGCCAGAAGTCGGGGGTCATGCATGCCATCGACCCCGACGCACAAGGTGCAGTGCTGTGGCAGAAGCGGCTCTCACCGGGCGGTGTGCTGGGTGGTATCGAGTGGGGTTATGCGGCCGACGACAAACATGTCTATGTGCCGATTTCCGACGTGTGGGAATCGCGCGGTGAGCCGGGCGCAGCGGGTGGCATCTA
>CAMCBY010000342.1 GCA_945873015.1 Klebsiella pneumoniae | reverse complement strand
AGCGTCAGCGTGCGCATCAACGGGCTCGACACGCGTTACATGTATCGCGATGTCATCGAACTGGTGGAACAGGCGGGCGCACATATCGCCACCCTGTTGATTCCGCGCGCCGGTGTGGCAGCCGATATCTACATGGTCGATTGCCTGCTGAGTCAGCTCGAAATGGCTTGCGAACTGCCTGAACGTATCGGCATCGAGGCCATGATTGAAACGACGCTCGGCATGGCGCATGTCGAAGCCATTGCCCACAGCAGTGCGCGCCTCGAGGCATTACATTTCAGCATTGCTGATTACGCCGCCAGCTGTCATGCGCGTACGGTGTCCATCGGCGGTTTGAATCCCGACTACCCGGGCGACCAGTGGCATGCCAGCATGCAGCGCGTGCTGGTCGCGTGTCGGGCGCACGGCCTGCGCGCCATCGACGGGCCCTTCGATGATATTCACGATGGTGATGGTTTTATCGCTGCAGCGCGGCGCGCTGCGGCACTCGGCTATGAAGGCAAGTGGGCTATCCATACTGCACAGGTGGCGCTCGCCAACGAGGTCATGACACCACCCGAGGCAGATGTGGCCTGCGCGCGGCGCATTCTGGCCGCTATCGAAGAGGCGGTCACTGCGGGCCGTGGTGCGGCGCAGTTGGACGGTCGTATGATCGACGCGGCTTCTGCGCACATGGCCGAGAATCTGGTTCGTCAGGCCGAGGCTATCGCTGCGCAACGCCGCTGAATCAAGTGCCGAGTGACAAGCAATGGACAAACCGAAAGTCATTCTGACCAGGCGTTGGCCGGAAGTGGTCGAGCGCGAGTTGTGCCAGCGCTTCGACGTCGAACTCAATGCTGAAGACCGCGCGCTGAGCGTTGCGCAATTGCGCGATGCTGTGCGTCGCGCCGATGCGCTGTGCCCGACAGTCACCGATGTCATCAGCGCCGATGTGCTGCAGGTCGATGATTTGCGCACGCGCCTTCTCGGCAACTTCGGCGTTGGTTTTAATCACATCGATATCGCCACCGCCCAAAGTCTCGGTATCACCGTTACCAACACACCCGACGCCTTGACCGACTGCACGGCAGACCTCGCCATGACTTTGTTGCTGATGGTGGCGCGCCGTGCAGGTGAAGGAGAACGTCATGTGCGCGCCGGCGCCTGGCAGGGCTGGCGCCCAACCCACATGCTGGGCAGCAAGGTCACCGGCAAAACACTGGGCCTGGTGGGGTTTGGTCGTATTGCGCGCGCCGTGGCGCACAAGGCGCATTTCGGTTTTGGCATGCGTATTCTGTTTTATACCCGCACGCCGCCACCGAGCGAGATCGCGCATGCGCTGGGCGCAACTGCGTGTGAGAACCTCGATGAACTGCTGGCGCGGTCTGATTTTGTCTCGCTGCATTGCCCGGGCGGCGATGCGACCCGGCATCTCATCAACGCCGAGCGCCTGAGCGCCATGCGCGAACACGCCTATCTCATCAATACCGCGCGCGGTGACGTGGTCGACAGCCAGGCTTTGGGCGAAGCGCTCGGTGCGGGCCGTATCGCCGGTGCAGGGCTCGATGTCTATGCCGGCGAGCCGCAGGTGCCTGAGGTTTTGCGCACGCTCGACAATGTCGTGCTGCTGCCGCACCTCGGCAGTGCCACGCACGAAACACGTATCGCGATGGGCCGGCGCGTGATCGAGAATCTCGACGCTTTTTTTGCCGGCCGCGCGCCGCGCGATCGGGTGGTGTGAGAGCTATTGCCGGATTCCCTCAAACCCAATGAGGGATATCGCACAGTGCTACCCAGCCGTCACAACGCGGTGGCACAATGCCGGGCATGGACGGCATGCACGGTGCAGCGCGTTCGCAAGCACAACATGAATTCGGAGGATGAGAAAAAAATGACTATCAAGACCGGTGACAAAATGCCCAGCGGTACTTTCGGCGTGATGACTGCCGAAGGCCCGAACAAAATTTCGAGCGACGATCTTTTCAATGGCAAGAAGGTCGTGCTGTTTTCAGTGCCGGGTGCTTTCACCCCGGCCTGCTCGGCCAAACATCTGCCGGGCTTCATCCAGAACGCGGCGGCGCTGAAGGGCAAGGGCGTTGATACCATCGCCTGCCTGTCGGTCAACGATGTGTTCGTAATGGGCGCGTGGGGCAAGGAGCAGGGCGCTGGTGACAATGTCACGCTGCTGGCCGATGGCAACGCCGAATACGTCAAGGCGCTCGGCCTGTCGCTGGATGCGAGTGGTTTCGGCATGGGCACCCGTGGTGAGCGTTTCGCGCTGGTGGTCGACAACGGTGTGGTCAGCCAGGTGCATCGCGAAGCGGCAGCGTCGGACGTCAAGGCCAGCTCGGCCGAGAACATCCTCGCCAACCTGTAAGCGTTTGTGCACGACGGGCGCAGCTTGCGTCCGTCGTGCGCCATGCGTCACCATCGCTGCACCATGAGCGATACCCCTCTCGAACACCTCTCCTCTGAGCAATTCCGCAAGGCCGGTTATGCCATCGTCGATTGGCTGGTGGACTATCGTGCGCGGGTCGCCGAGTTGCCGGTCAAACCGCAACTTGCGCCAGGCGATATTCGCGCACTGCTGCCGGCCAGCGCGCCCGAGCTAGGCGAGCCTTTCGACGCCATCCTCGCCGATCTCGACCGTGTGATCGTGCCGGGCCTCATGCATTGGCAGAGTCCGAACTTCTTCGGTTACTTCCCGGCCAATACTTCGCCGCCTTCTATTCTGGGTGATCTGGTCAGTTCCGGCCTTGGCGTGCAGGGCATGCTGTGGCTGACCAGCCCGGCCTGCACCGAGCTCGAAAGTCATGTGCTTGACTGGCTGGTGGACGCGCTGGGTTTGCCGCAAGGATTCAAAACCACCAGCCACGGCGGTGGCGTGATCCAGGACAGCGCCTCGAGTGCCACCTTGTGTGCGGTGCTCGCCGCACGTGAGCGCATTGCCGACTACACCGTGCGTCAGGACGGCCTGCCGGCGGGCCTCGTCGCCTACTGCTCGCAGGAAACCCATTCTTCGCTGGACAAAGCCATCAGCATCGCCGGCATCGGCCGCGCGCGCTTACGCAAGATAGCGACCGACGACAGGCTCGCACTGCGTGTCGATGAATTAGCCGCGACCATTGCCGCCGACCGAGCGGCCGGCCTCACGCCGTTCTTCGTGTGCGCCACCATTGGCACGACGTCGTCGTTGGCGATTGACCCGGTGGCGGAGATCGCCACGCTGTGTCGCGCCGAAGGCTTGTGGCTGCATGTCGATGGCGCAATGGCGGGCAGTGCCGCGCTTTGTCCTGAGTACCGTTATCTGCACGACGGCCTCGAAGGCGCCGACAGTTATTGTTTTAATCCGCACAAATGGCTGCTGACCAATTTCGATTGTGATTGTTTTTTTGTCGCCGACCGGGAACCGCTGATCCGCGCGCTGACGGTGCTGCCGGAATATCTGCGCAACGATGCCACGGCGGGCGGCGAGGCGATTGACTACCGCGACTGGCAGATTTCACTGGGGCGCCGTTTTCGCGCGCTGAAGTTGTGGTTCGTATTGCGCTCCTATGGACTCGAAGCCCTGCGCACTTTCATCCGCCAGCATCTGGCGCTGGCTGAAGAGTTCGCGCAGTGGGTGGCGGATGACGCGCGTTTTGAACTGGTGGTGCCGCGTTCTTTGAACCTCATCTGTTTGCGCAAGCGCGGTAGCGACGAAGACAACCAGGCTTTGCTAAAACGTCTGAACGACAGCGGCCGTTTGTTCATGAGCCACACAGTGATACGCGGTCGCTACACGCTGCGTTTCTGTATCGGCCAGACTTACACAACGCGCGAACACGTCGCCGCCGCCTGGCAGTTGATCAGTACCCTGTAGGTGCGAAATTATTCGCACATTCAGTGCCGGGGCGTCCGGGTTTGAAATCTAATGTGCGAATGAATTCGCACCTATGGGAAGAACCATGATGAAACGCATACTTGTCGCGCTGCTGCTGACACTTGCGGCCGCAAGCCACGCCGAGGACAACGCGCCGAATCGCAATCTGGTCAGCCTCACCGTATCGGCCAAGGAAGACGTGGCGAGCGATCTGCTGGTGGTGCGCCTGTTCGTCGAACAGGATGCGCGGGAGCAGGCCACGGCTGCCGATGTCGTCAACAAAACCATGGCCGCGGCGCTCGCCATCGCCAAAGGCAGCAAGGGCGTCAAAGCTCAGACTCTCGATTACCGTAGCGACCCGATCTACGACGACCAGCAGAAGATTTCTTCGTGGCGCGTTCATCAGGGTCTGCGCCTGGAAAGCGCCGATCACGATGGGCTGACTGCCTTGCTGGGCAAGCTGCAGAGCAGCCTCGCGATTGAGTCGGTGGGTTATGAGGTGTCTGACAATCTGCGCGAGACGGTGGTCGAGCGCCTCACCGACGAGGCCATCAAACGTTTCTCGACCCGCGCACAGAAAATTGCCCAGAGTTTCGGACGTAAGAGCTATACGCTGGTCAACGCCAACCTCGATCAGCGCGGCAACATGCCGCAGCCCATGCTATATGCCGGCCGCGCGATGGCGATGAAGGCCGACGTCGCGAGCCCGGCGATAGAAGCGGGCACGCAGGCGATAGAGGTGGCGGTGAACGGCACGATAGAGCTCGCGCCGTGAGGTGGTCTCTTTTTGATTGTGGGTCAGACTTCAGTCTGACATTCAAGGGTGCGGCAAAGTGTCAGACTGAAGTCTGACCCACAATTGTCCGAAAGGTC
The DNA here is from genome assembly GCA_945873015.1 of Klebsiella pneumoniae. Taxonomy (GTDB): domain Bacteria; phylum Pseudomonadota; class Gammaproteobacteria; genus JADJYF01. Next base: position 31 of record CAMCBY010000342.1, on the reverse strand, counting down.
AGCGGGTGCTCAGCTTGCCCTAGAACAAGCC
>CAMCBY010000341.1 GCA_945873015.1 Klebsiella pneumoniae | reverse complement strand
GTGCTTCCCGCAGTTCAGCGCACAACGCTTCCAGTGCGTTCTGCGAGGCGATGAACTGAAACTCGCCGGGATGTGTCTCAGTCATGCGTATTGGCCTGTGGTCGATGGTGACAAAAAGCACGTTCGCGCGCGTACAAGGGAAGTCGTGTGGGCTGCTGACAGCGGCGGACAGCGGCCCGACAAAGGTGCGCAGAACAAGGTTTTATACTGGAAATTGCAACAAATACGCTAGACTAGGCGCGCGGCGCTGACCGCGTAACCCAATCGCCTCGCGAACCCAGCGGAAATTTATGAGACAAGCGGCCACCCTTCTTCTGACCTTGTTGCTGTCATCGGTGATGTGCACCGCGAGCGCAGCCAATGCGCCCACGGTCGCCCTCGAAGACCTCAAGCCAGGACCGGAACACCGCCGTTCCACGCGTCTCATTACGCACGTCATCAGCAATTATCACTACCGCAACGTGCCGCTCGACGACGTTCTGTCGAAGAAGATTCTCGACCGCTACATCGACGCACTCGACCCCGCCCGCAGCTATTTCACCCAGGGCGACATCGACGAATTTCAGCAGCACGAAACGCGCGTCGATGATTATCTGCGCAGTTCCAGCCTGAATCCACTGTTCGACATGTTCGTGCGTTTTCGTCAGCGTCTCGGTGAGCGTGTCGATTACGCGGTCAAGGCGGTCGATGGCAAGTTCGACTTCAAAGCCGAGGAGTCCTTTGAATTCGATCGCAAAGAAGCGCCGTGGCCCAAAAACACCGCTGAGCTCGATGAGCTGTGGCGCAAACGCGTGAAGAACGACATCCTTTCGCTCAAGCTCGCCGGCAAAGCACTGCCCGAGATCAGCACCACACTCAAGAAACGCTACGACGGTCTGGTGCGGCGCACCGCGCAGCTCAACAGCGAGGATGTGTTCCAGACCTTGATGAATGCCTACACCACGGCTATCGACCCGCACACCGCCTACTTCTCGCCGCGCACCTCCGAAAACTTCAAGATTCGTATGAGCCTGTCGCTGGAAGGCATAGGCGCGGTGCTGCAGAGCGATAATGAGCTGACCGTGGTCCGTGAAGTAGTGACCGGTGGGCCTGCAGATATCGGTGGCAAGCTGCACGCCGACGACCGTATCGTCGGCATTGGCCAGGACGAAAAAGGCGCGATAGTCGATGTTATCGGTTGGCGCCTGGACGACGTGGTCGATTTGATCCGTGGCCCGAAGAGTTCGGTGGTGCGCCTGCAAGTATTGCCCAAGGGCACCGCGCTGGGCGGTCCGACCACGATTGTCGCGATTACGCGCAACACCATCCAGCTGGATGAACAAGCCGCCAAAGGCACCGTCATCGACGTCAAACGCGGCAACGGTGTGGCCAAGATCGGTGTCATTACCTTGCCGACCTTCTACATGGATTTCGAGGCCCGCAGCGCCGGCGACGAAAACTATCGCAGCACGACCCGCGATGTACGCAAGATCATCGACGAGTTGATGACCAAGAAGATTGAAGGTCTGGTCATCGATCTGCGTGCCAACGGTGGCGGCTCGCTGAGCGAAGCGACGGAGCTGACCGGACTGTTCATCGGCCCGGGGCCGGTGGTGCAGGTGCGCGATTCGCAGGGACGTGTCCAAGTCGAGCGCAGCACCGAGCCGCAAATCGATTACAAAGGCCCGCTGGCCGTGCTGGTCGATCGCAACAGCGCCTCGGCGTCCGAGATTTTCGCCGGTGCCATTCAGGACTATCACCGCGGCATGGTTGTCGGTGAACCGACCTTCGGCAAAGGCACGGTGCAGAATCTGGTCGACCTGAATCGTTTCGATCAGACCATGAACGGCAAACTTGGGCAGTTGAAGGCCACCATCGCGCAGTTCTTCCGCGTCAGCGGCAGCAGCACCCAATATCAGGGCGTTGTGCCGGATGTGGGCTTTCCGACCGTCATGGACGACCAGGATCACGGCGAGCGCTCGCTGGACAACGCGCTGCCGTGGGCGGCCATCGACGCCGCCCGCTTTACGCCGGTCAATTATTCCGAGGACCGTATCGGCGCCGTGCGCAAGATGCATGAGCAGCGCACCGCTTCCGACACCGCCTTTCAAGCCCTGCTTGCCACCGAACGAGCGATCAATGACGCGCAGAAGCAGAAGTCCCTGTCCTTGCGCGAAGACAAGCGGCGCAGCGAACACGACAAGGCACGCACGGAACAGCGTGCGCGCGAGAACCAGATTCGTGTGGCGCGCGGCATGGAGCCGCTGCCTGCCGATGCCGTTACGCCTGAAACGGAAGAAGAAGACGACGAGTTCCGCAAGCCCGACGAAAAGGACAAGGCGCTCGATGTCATCCTCTCCGAAGCGGGTAACGTGCTGACCGACTGGATATACGCCAACCCCGCCGACGAGCGTCTGGTCGAAAACGGCCGTGAAACGAAGGCCGGCGCCAAAGCCGCAGCGGGTGTCGGCGCACGGCCAGCCACTGCGTCGGATGTGCACTGAAGCTCGGCCGGCCACTGTCAGGATGCGCATTCATGCACACCCTGAATGGCAGCACGGTCAGGCGACCAGCTAGCGCATTAAATGTGCGAATGAATTCGCACCTACACCCCGAGCCGGGCGCGTAGCGCGGCCAGACCGTTGTAAGACGCAATGAGATCGGCGACCGAATAACTGGCATTGGCCGGGCTTGGATTCGGACTGATATAGACACACGCACCCTCAATACGCCTGCCCTGCTCACCCCAGCCGAGGTCCGGCCCGTCCTTGTCGATGCGGGTTAGAAATTCGCGCGCGGCAACCTTGCCATGAAACCACAACACCGCCGGCCGATGACGACGGATTTTGGCCAACAGTAATGGTGCGTCAGCGTCGTAGTCGGCCGCCTTCAGATTTTTCATGCCCGGCGTCGCACGTTTCACCACATCGGTAAAACCGAATCCATACCGCTCACCGAGCACCGCCATCGCGGCTACGCCGGGCTGCAAAGCTTCATCCAGCAGGCGTGAGCCGTTCAGGGCCGGCCAGAAACGATTGCGCGCAAAGGCAAAGGGATAGCCGCTGCGCAAAGCGTGAGGTGAGGGATTGATGCCTATCGACAGCACCACCAGCACGGGCGGAATAAAATCGGGAAAAAGGTCGGTCATGGCAGGCCATTCGATGTAGAGTCACCAGCGCCGCGGCGTCCACCGCCACTCAATACCCTGCGCGCGATGGCGGAAGTTTGTCTCGCGGCAGGCGCAGACATATCGCTCGACCGTGGCGCCGGCAGCGAGCAGGGCATGGCAGCATCTTACAAGGAAGCGCCGCGTGCGTTAGCATCGAAACTGACTCTCGCAGGATTGCCCGCACTATGGCCACCGGCCTCATCGACGACGATCGTTTTCTCAGCCACGACACGGGCCCGCATCATCCCGAGAGTGCGGCGCGCATTGGCGCCATCCGTCACGCACTGGCAGCCCGCGCCTGCCACGACGCCCTGCTGCACATCGAAGCCGTGCCAGCTGATATTGCGGTCATCGAAAACAGTCATTCGCTGGCCTACATCAAACGCGCGTCGCGCACCTGTGCGGCAGGCGCTCCGTATCTCGACAGCCCGGATGTGGTCATCTCGGATCACAGCTATGAGGTCGCGTTGCTCGCCGCCGGCGCGCCGCTGGCGCTCGCGGACGCCATGATCGAGGGGCGCATCAGCAACGGTTTTGCGATGCTGCGTCCGCCCGGACACCACGCCGAACGCGAAGCGGCGATGGGCTTTTGTCTGTTCAACAACGTCGCCATCCTCGCCCGTTATCTGCAACGCACCCACGGTCTGGACAAGATTGCGATCGTGGACTGGGATGTTCACCACGGTAACGGCACCCAGCACAGTTTCGAACAAGACCCTTCGGTGTTGTACGTGAGCACACATCAATATCCCTACTATCCCGGCACGGGTGCTGCCTACGAAACTGGCAGCGGCCGCGGACGCGGCGCCACGCTCAACTGCCCGATGCCGGCTGGCGCCACTGACAGCGCCTACGAACGCGCGTTCTTTGAAGAGATTCTGCCCAAACTCGACCACTTCAAACCCGACTGCGTGATCATCTCAGCCGGCTTCGACGCGCATCGCGACGACCCGCTGGCCGATGTGCAACTGAGCACGCAGTGTTTCCACTGGATGACCGAACGTCTGATGGAAGTCGCCGCGCAACATGGTGGCGGCCGTCTGCTGTCAGTGCTGGAAGGGGGGTACAACCTCGACGAGCTTGGCGGCTGTGTCGCCACGCACATCGAGCGGCTGCTCGTACCGGTGTGACGCGACGCCGTCCTGCCGCATCGCGCAACGCGGTTCAGGCCGGCTTGTGCGCGCAGAAGCGCAGCCGCACGTAATCCAGCACCCAACATCCCTCGTCATTACGCAAGGTCGGCGCCAGATGCTCGGCCAGCGCGGCGTAAAAGGTTTCACGCTCTTGCTCTGGCACCGCGGCGGCGAACGATTGAGTAAACAGTCGCAACCAATGCACCACTTCGCCCGCCTGAGGAGTCGGACGTTCAAACAACACCATTGAATCGATCACGAAACCACGGCTTTCCAGCAGGCTGCGATAGGCCTCCGGGGTCGGGAAATACCAGAGGTTCCAGGCGCTGGCATCGATACCGCGCGCCGCCGCCGTCAGCTCAAACAACAGCTTCCCCAGCATCGTCGCATCCAACTGCTCGCCCAACGCGCGCACCTGCGCCTTATCCACCACGCCTTCGGCCGGCAGTTCTTTCTTCTCAATCTGTTTC
>CAMCBY010000340.1 GCA_945873015.1 Klebsiella pneumoniae | reverse complement strand
ATGCGGGTATTGCGTACATGTGCACGCCAATCGTCGCCGGCCGGCAGCCAGTTTTCGCTGTCCCCCAGTTGTTGGTCTATTTCAAGGAACGAACCACCGGTATCGCGCGGATGCAATTGCATGTTGCGGAACCCGTCAGCCTTGAACTCATGGGCGATACGCACGCCCAAGGCATCGACATGGCGGCGTCTTTGGTCGTGGTCGTCGCACTGGGTGATGACCATGTAGCCGCCATCGCCGTGACGGCGCTCGAGGTAACGTCCGGCGGCAGTCGCATCGCGGGTCGGCGCCACGACCTCGAGGAATTGTCGACCAATGGGCAGCAGCACGTTTTCGAGCCCATAGGCTGCGACCGCCGGATCACGATGACAGGGCGAGAGATCAAAGATATCGATCAAGGCCTGTTCTATTGGCGTGAGTCGGCTCGCGACCAGGGCAATCTGACGTAAGCTGAGTTTCATGGCATGGTCTCGCGGCAAAACATGTGTGATTGTAGGCAGGAAGCACGGCGCGCTTCGATGCCCCTGTTCTGGTGTAATGACGCGCATCGAAATGATTTTTTCATTCGGCTGCGGGTGCGTGGCCGCCGCACCGTAACACCCCCCCAATCCAGATCTCACGACCAGGCAGGTAGGCAGGGATGACACGCTCATGAGCTGGCCGGCCATCATCGGCATGACGCTGTTCGGCATCGCGATATTGTTCGCGAGTCGTTATGTCGCCGTGATCATGACTGTGCGCCGGTTGCGCCTTGCGCCGCCCGCACTGGCTGAACATATTGCGCTGGCGGATGTGCCCCCGGCTCATGCAGAACTGTTGGCCCTGGCGGCGCCGCGACTGACCGAGTTTGGCTTCACCTTCGACTATGCCAGCCGTGCGCCGGCCGCGCTGGTCACCGCCAAAGCCTGTCCGCAGTACACCACCACCTGGTGGCATGCCGAAAGCGCTGCGTGGGCGGTGGTCAGTCTGGCCGAGCAGCCGGAGTACGACACGCTCTATGCGGTCAGTTTTGTCACTTTCTTCAAACCCGCTCCGCATCTCTACACGCTGGCGCGGCGCGCCCACGAACTGGTGGCGGTGCACCCCGACTTCGACATGTTCGACAGCGCCGGCGACCTGCGCCATCAATGGCAGAGCCATTGTGAACGTGTGCAGGCGCGCGGCACCGATAGCATCATCCGCGATAAGGATGAGGTGGCAGAGATTGAGCGCCGTCTGCCCGATGAGACCCGCGCCATGCTCGGCACACTCGGCATGCTCGAGATCCATGCTGACGGCAGTGCGGGAATGACCTTGACTGGCGCGCGGCAGTACCTGCGCCGTTATACACAAGGCGTGCGTGCCTTGCTGCAACGGCCGCTGCGCGGCGACGACGCCAACGGTGTCGATCCACTGGCGCCGCACGCGGCGCAGTTGCGCGCGCAGGCCGATGTCATCGCCATCGCGAGCGCCTTGGCTGCACATAAAATCGATCCCAAGCGCGGCAATAAAAGTGTGCTGCTGCTGGTCACCGGCGTGCTGTCACTGCTGCTTTTTGGATGGCAGTTCGGCTGGATGTTCAGCGCGGTGCTGGTCGCGGTGCTGTTGTTGCACGAGCTCGGTCATCTGGCGGCGATGCGCTGGGCGGGTTATCGGGATCTGCAGATTTTTTTTATTCCGCTGTTCGGCGCGGTTGCGAGCGGTCAGGAACAACACGCCAGCGCGTGGCAGAAGATGGTGGTGCTGCTGGCCGGGCCACTGCCCGGCATCGTGCTCGGCTGCGCACTGCTGCATGGCCTCGCCAGTGCGCAACTACCGCCTTTAGCGTGGCTGCTGACCGCCACCAGCACGCTTATCGTCATCAACGTATTCAACCTGCTGCCGCTGGTGCCGCTCGACGGTGGACGCTTCTTCGATGTGCTGCTGCAGGCACGGTTACCACGCTGGCGCGGTGCGTTCGCGGCGCTGGGGGCACTCGGATTGTTCACCGCCGGCATTGTTCTGCAGGCGCCGCTGATGGCGGTACTGGGCGGTGCATTGATATTGGGGGTGCCGGCACAGTTCCGCCATGCCCGTCTGCTGACCGACTTACGCAGCGTGCATCGCGACGGACTGGATGGCGAAGAGCGCTGGCTGCAGGCACTGAGCAAAATGCTGAGTGTTTCCTCGGGTACACCACTGCCCTATGCACAACGACTCGCCGTGGCGCGTAGCGTCAGTGCCAGCGGGCTCGCAGCGGCGCCGCCCTTCCGCACGGTGCTGGCCGGCCTTGCACTGTATGTTTTCAGTCTGGCGCTGCCTGTGTGGGTGTTTGCCCAACATGGTGTCGATATCTTTGCCACCATTGCCGGCGACGCCACCACCCGGCAACGCGATTTTGATGCGGAGATAGCCACCGCGCCGGACGCGACGCGGAGGCTCAGTCTGAGCCTGGAAGCCGCTTCGTACGCCGAAGACGCAGAGGACTACAGCGCGGCGCATGACTACTACGAGCGCGCACTCGCGTTGACCCAGGGGCTGCCGGACAGCACGACGCAGAAAGTCGAAGCGACGCTCGGGCTGGCACGAAATGCCGAAGACCTCGGCAGTACCGAGCCGCTGCTCGAAGCGCTGTTGACGACGCTTGACGGCGATGATCGCGCGACCCGTCTGCTGCGGGCGCAGGTGCTGGTCGCACTGGGGCAGGATTTTTCAGCGCAGCGACGCGCACTCAACATTGAGCGTCTCGGCGAGGCGGTCGCGATACGCGCATCGCTGCTGCCGCCGCACCATGAGGAGTTGCTCGGGGCGCGTCAGGTGCTGGCCTGGCAACTGTGGCTGGATGGGCGCGGCGCGGACGCCGAAGCCCAACTGCGCGCGCGCCTGAATGCGGTGACCGCGCCCTCCTGCGACGCCGACTGCGCCGAAACCAGCGCGTGGTCGCGCGTGCAGGCTTATCTCGATCTCGGTTGGCACTTGTTGGCGCTTCACGAGCCCGCCGCCGCTGCGCGGCTGGTCAGCGAGCAGGGTGCGCTCATGACGGCGGCATCGGCGGAGGGCGGCGCCGAGGATCAGCGTCTGGTCATCCTCGATGCCTGGGTGCAACACGCCAATGGTGATCACACCGCAGCGCAAGCCACCCTCAGTGCCCGGCTGGCCGCCGATCAGAAGCGGCACACCAGTTTTGCGCAATTGCAGCTCATCATCGACCTCGCCTGTTTCGCACAAGCTGCGCAAAACGACGATGCTGTCGCTCATTGGCGCCAACAATTGCGTCAACGCGTCGCGGCGTCGCGCAAAGACCTGTCAAGTATGTCGTTGGCGTGGTTGTCGTCGTCTACAAACACGCCTTATAGCTGGCATCGAGCGCGCCTCGACGCCGAGCTCGCGTGGCTCAAGAAATACGAGCCCGCCTTGCTGGCTGCGCCTGGGCCGTAAGCGGCTGAGGCTCAGCTCAGGATCACCGGGGGCGCGAGCGGTTCGAGACCGAGCATCATGCGCCCGGCCGATTCGATCTGATTGACCGCGACAGCGAAATGCTGGGTCGCCGCGTGCGCATCGCGCAGCGAACGCTGGAGGGGGTTGCGGCGGTAATTGGCATTGGCTCCCGACAGGGTAAACACGATGTCGGTGGCGCGCGCGCAGTTGTGCGCGGCCTTGGTCGCGGCCAGCAGCATGTTGGCGCGGGACTCAAACGAGACCTCCTCACCGCGTGCGATGAATTCACCGAATTCGCGCAAGGCATCGTTCAGCCACGCGCGCGAGCCGCGCACCAGCGCCACCGCGTCGGCCAGACCGATATGGAAGGTCGGACGTTCGCGCAAGGTCGTGCTAGTGGCGACGCCGGTCTTGGTTTTGGCCAGTTCCACCGCGCGTTCAATGGCGCCCTGGGCAATACCAATCGCGATGTAGCCGGCCTGCATCACGCCTGTTGCATAGGGTGGATAACGGTATAGCGGGGCGCTGAAATGACGCGGGTCGGCGCGCATGCCGCGCCCGAAAGCCCAGCTCATGTCGTGCGGTACAAATACGCCGTCGAGCATCACATCGTGACTGCCGGAGCCGGCCAGGCCACTGACGTCCCAGGTTTCGTCAATGGTGTAACGGTCTATCGGCACAAAGCAGGCGCGCGTGCGCGGCGCGCCGTGTTCGTGAAACAGTGGCGTGTCGCCGTCGTACTCCTGACACAACACAAAATACCAGCTGCAATGCTGACAACCGCTGGCGAATTGCCAGCGGCCCGTGACTTCATGTCCGCCGTCCTTGCGCACGGCGCGCCCGAACGGAAAAAACGCCGAACCAGTCACAACCTCGGGTTGCCCTGCGAAAATCGTTTCTACCGACTCCGGCACCATCGGTGAGGTGAACAAGGTGTTGACGTTGCCGATGAACGCGCACCATCCGGTCGAGCCATCGATGCGCGAGATAGCTTCCAGGCATTGCGCAAATTCCAGCGGCTCGAGTTCTGAGCCGCCGAGTGAGCGCGGCAGATAGAGCTTGAACAAGCCGGCGTCGATCAGTGCCTGCACGATTGGTTGCGGCAGACGGCGCTGTCGTTCGGCGGCGTCGGCATGGGTTTCGATAAGGGGCGCGAGGCGGGCGATGCTCGCCAGATGACGATGCAAGACTTCAGATCCCATGATGTTCCTGCTGTGGCGGCGACGTAGTTCATGCATCATCGGTCGTCGCGCGGTGCGGATACAAGTCTTGCATCCGAACGTCTGTGAGGCTGGGACAAGGATCATCTTGGCAGTAAGCGCCGGTCCAGTACGCGATAACTGATCGCTTCGGCAATGTGATCTTCGGCAATGACCT
>CAMCBY010000339.1 GCA_945873015.1 Klebsiella pneumoniae | reverse complement strand
ACCGCCTTCGACGATGTGCAGACGCCGCCCGACGCGCCCGATCGCCTGAGTATCGAAGTGCGCTGCATGGTGATCTACGCCTGAAGCAGGCCGGCCCGGGATTGCGCTAGTCAGCAGTCGTCGCCAGCCCCTGTCCGGTTTTTCCGCGCTCAAACGTCTTGTCTTCTGGAGCGGGTTGCCGCGTCACGCAAGTGGCCATGGCAACCCGCGCGTTGGAAAACATCGAGGGCAAATTTATGAATAACGTCACCATCACGCCGATGTATGCGGCGGGCCTGGGGCTCATCCTGCTGGTATTGAGTATTCGTGTCGTTGCCGTGCTGCGCGTGAAGGGCGGCGTGCTGTACGGCGACGGCGGCAATGCGGACTACACGCCGGTGTTGCGCGGTCAGCAGAATTTCGTTGAATACGTCCCACTGACCGTCATCCTCATCGCCTTCGCCGAAGCCGGCGGTAGTTCAGCACTGTGGGTCCACGGCATGGGCGCCGCGTTGCTGGTGGCGCGTGTGCTGCATCCCTTGGGCTTGACCAGCCGCGCGGGCGTCAATCCGCTGCGCTTCATCGGCACCAACCTGACCTGGGGCGTGCTGCTGGTCGCCTCGGTGCTGGTGTTGCTCAATCGTTTTGGCTAGGACGGGAAACGGGGGCCGTAGTCACTGGGTCGGAGCCAATAAAATCGCCCAAACGACACGTCTCGCCGCGAGAATTTTCAGCGACTCTGGCCCCCGTGAACTGGCTACGCCTGAACGCCCCCGATCTTCGGGGGTACTCCTGCATCCCCATTAGATCAGCCTTTGCGTTAAGGATTTTGTTTGATCGCATAAGCTCGACGCTGCGATTAAGCTCAGTGCAGCGCATATCGCGCGAGGGGAGAGAAACGCATGACCGAGTCGCAATCGAAACGCGCTTATACGGTGGACGCCGATGGCCACATTCTTGAGCCGCGCGATACCTGGATAAAATACATCACACCGCGATTTCGCGACCGTGCGATCCGCATTGACCATGACGACAAGGGCCTCGAAGTATTGCTGATCGATGGCAAGATACTGGAAGCGGTGCACGGACGATTGGCCGGCCTTGGCGGCATTGACATGGACCCGGCTGAGTTGCTGACGACTGGACTGCTCAAATACGAAGATGGCTGTCCGCCAGGCAGTTACGATCCTGCCGCGCGCATCAAGATTCTTGACCAGGAGGGCATCGATGTTGCTCTTCTCTACCCAACCATCGGTATCTGCTGGGAAGGCCACGTGCAGGATGCAGCACTTGCCCATGCTTACACCGAAGCTTACAACCGCTGGCTCGAAGATTTCTGCAGCCACGACCCACGTCGTCTCGTGCCCATCATGCACCTCAATCTGCTCGACGTGGATCTCGCGCTTAAGGAAATGCGCCGTGCGCACGCGGCGGGTTGCCGTGGCATCTACATCTCACCTGATATGTATGCGCGCGGTCGGCGTCGTTTTGACGATCCCGCCCTGGACCCGTTCTGGGCCGCGGCGCAGGAACTGGGTTTGCCGATAGCCTTTCATGTCGTGGTGCGTGACCAACCGACCACCAGCTACGCCGATCCGCTCGACGATGCCAACGGCGCACGCTTCGGATTATTCAACTTCGCCTTTCTTGCCATCGATGTGATGGCGGCGTTTACGGAACTGTTGACCACCGGTGTGCTCGAGCGTTATCCGCGACTGAAGGTCACTGTGCTGGAGTCCGGCGCGAACTGGATCTCAGCCTGGCTCGACCGACTTGATCACAAGTATGAAGTGATGCGCTCACGCTCGATACTCAGCATGAAACCGAGTGATTATTTCAAGCGCCAATGCCTGGTGTCGGCCGACCCGGACGAGACCATCACCGCCGAGGTGGTGCGCCACGTCGGCGCGCAGTATTTCGTGTGGGCTTCGGACTATCCGCACATCGATGCCTCGATGGGGGTGGTGCGCGAGATGCGCGAGCGCCTCGCACCCTTGCCCGCCAGCGATCAGCGCCTGGTGCTCGGCGAGAATGCCGCGCGCTTCTATGGACTCGCGCATTAGAAGGAATTGACGCGCGGAAGTGGGGTCAGGTCAGCTCTCTCGCCCAGCCAGGCGTAGATGGTGATCTGGCTCCAATTTACGGTAGCGCTTACTCCCCCTCGCCCGTCCCCCAACAATTCCAATAGGTCACCGCCCGCGCCGGGCTGCGCTGGGCGCGCCGCAAGGTCGCGTCCTTCATGTGTCCCACCGGCAATACCACCGTGGCCGTGGCGTCGTCGGGCATGCCGATGATGTCTGCGGACTCCCGCTCATAGCGGCAATGCAAGGTGGTCCAGGTGGTGCCGAGGCGTCGCGCGCGTAGCGCCAACATGAGCGACCATGCGGCCGGGATCACCGAACTGTAAAAAGCCACCTGCCCTGCCGTATCCGCTGGTGGCCGTCCTTCGCGACACACGACGATGATGGCGGGAAAGTCCTGCATGCGGTCGGCGAGGTAACGATAGTTGGGCGGCAGGGCTGGTATGGGTTGGCCCTGCGCAAGCGATTCGGCCTGCTGTACGGCAAGAAAACTGTCGAAGGATTTGCGATAGAGCGCCGCCATGGCGTCCTTGCGTGGCTGTTCGGTCAACACTACAAAACGCCAGCTCTCGCCGCCGACACTGCTCGGCGCCTGGACGGCCAGATCAATACAATCGTAGATGAGCGCCGGTTCTATCTCACGCGTGAAATCGATACGTCGCCGCACCGAGCGCGTGGTCGCCAGCATCTCGTCAAAAAATGAAATCAGTTCACTCATGGTGCCCTACCGGTAGCTCTGGCTTGCATCCCATGCGGCCTACTCTCCCTCGTGGCGGAATGGCCGTGGCCAGAGGTCGAACACCCTCGACAGCACCGAGAGCGCAAGCGCGTGGCGCAGTTCGCCGCGCTGTACCGCCATGCGGACTTGCGCCTCGTCCATCAACTCAACAGCGATGAGTTCACCGTCATCGGGCTGCGGCGGGTGTGCCTGCCAGGCGTCCTCACACAGCCAGTGATGGCAGAGGTTGTTGTGGATGGCGGGATTCGGCTCGACCGCGCCGAGATAGGTCCAGCGGTCCGAGCGGTAGCCTGTCTCCTCTAGTAATTCACGGGCAGCGGCGGCTCCCGACTCCTCGCCCGGCTCAACCATGCCACCGGGGGTCTCAAGCGTGGTATAGCCGACCCCGAAGCGGTACTGGCGAATCATCACGCAGCGACGCTCCGCATCCAGCGCGACGAGGTTCACCCAGTCGCCGCTCTCGAGCACGAGGCGGTCGAACACACGGGAGTTACGTGGATTGCGCAGACTATCGATACGTTTCTTGAACAGGATGAGCCCGGCCTCGTGATCGTAGCGCGAGTCGAGGTGCTCCCAGTCGAGATGGGTATGGGTGAGTTTGTGGTCGTCGTTCATCGTTCACCTTATTGGTCGCTCGCGGATGCACGTAGCATGTGGCGCTACACCGAGCGCCACGGGCGACCATCATAAACGCGGCCGTTGTACGGCGCGAACGCGATCACTGCCGCGGCGAATCGGAACGCGGATACGACCCAGCGTCGCGATGGGAAACTCGCCCCGTCACACCCCTCTCACCACCAGCAGCGTTTGTCCGGCCGTGACCGAGTCACCTTGTGCGCAGCGCACTTCGACCACTTCACCCGCTTCATCAGCAGCGATCGCAATCTCCATTTTCATCGCTTCGACCACCAGCAGTGCGTCGTCGACCGCAAAGCGCTGGCCTGCACTCACGCCAACCTGCCAGACACTGCCGGATACCGGCGAGGCAATCGCGGTGCAGCCGGGCGGTATCTCCGCTTCCGTTTTGGTCGACGGGTCTTGAGGCTCACTGGAATCGGCTTCTTGAATACCAGCCAGTGCCCATTGTTCGCGCTCTGTATCAAACGCCGCCTGTTGCTGTTGTTTGAAGGCGCGGATGGACTCGGCATTGGTCGCGAGGAATTGGCGGTAATCGCGCAGCCTCAAACTTGTCGCTTCAGTCTTGAGGGTGAAACGCCCGTGGGTGAAGTCGTCGCGCATGTGCAGCAATTCTTCGGCGCTGACCGGATAGAAACGAATCTGATCAAAGAACCGCAACAGCCATTGTTTGCCGTCGGTGAAATCGGCGGTCTGACGATAACGGTTCCACATCTGCACGGTGCGGCCGACGAACTGATAACCACCCGGGCCTTCCATGCCATACACACACAGATAGGCGCCGCCGATGCCGACCGCGTTTTCCGGCGTCCAGGTGCGCGCAGGATTGTATTTAGTGGTGACGAGTCGATGCCTGGGGTCGAGCGGCGTCGCGACCGGTGCGCCGAGGTAAACATCGCCTAGCCCCATCACCAGATAACTCGCGTCAAACACGATGCTCTTGACCTCTTCCACCGAAGCGAGGCCGTTGACGCGGCGGATGAACTCGATATTACTCGGGCACCAGGGTGCGTCTTTGCGCACGGACTGCATGTATTTGTCGACGGCGAGTTGCGTCGCCGGGTCATCCCACGACAGCGGCAGATAGACGATGCGGCTGTCGACCTCGATATCGTCGACGGCCGGCAATTGCCGTTCCGCTTCCACCAGCAACGCCAGCAGTTCGTCCTGCGAGATAACACGGCTGTCGTAATGGACTTGCAGCGAGCGGATGCCCGGCGTCAATTCCAGCACACCGGCGATCGCCCGTGACTGCAGTTCCGTCATCAGCGCATGCACGCGAAACCTGAGTTCGAGATCAAGCACCGCTGGCCCGTATTCGACCAACAGATATGTGTCGCCGGCCTGGCGGTAACAGACCACAGGACTGGCGTCGCGGAGCTCGCGCAGGATGGCCGACGACCGAG
>CAMCBY010000338.1 GCA_945873015.1 Klebsiella pneumoniae | reverse complement strand
CATGATGTTCTCGCGGTAGAACGGCGCCTTGACGCCGAAACCGCCGCCTTGGTCGCGTGGTGCAATCACGCGCACTTTTTCACCAGGTATATCCAGAATGTCGATCAATGCCAGGCGGTCGATGTGCGGGCGCTGGGTCGTGATATGGGCGGTCAGGCCGTCGCCGTCGTTCCATTCACACAGCACACCCCGCGGTTCCATCGGCGTGATGCCGGTGCGGTGCACGCGGAAACGTTCCTTCACCACCACGTCGGCGCTCTGGAAAATGGCTTCGACTTCCGCTGCGTTGAGGCGCTGTGACTCTTCGGTTTCGCCACCCGTCAAGGTCATGGTGAAGATGTCATTGCCGCCATCTTCTTCGTGTACCAGCGGAGAATCGGCCTTTAAGGCGAGTTCCGGATCGAGTATGGGTGTCAGTTCCTCATAGTCGACCACCACCAGTTCGGCAGCATCGACCGCGGTGTATTTATCGCGTGCCACCACCAGCGCGACGGGTTCACCGTGGAACTTGACCTTGTCGATGGCGAGCGGCCAGAAAGTCGGGTAACGCGCCGGCAAATTGGGTTTCACAACGGCCTGCGGCATGGGCTTGATCAAATCTTTGATTGCCTCGCCGGTGTACACCGCCACCACACCCGTCAGGGCCAATGCTTCCGCCGTATCAATACTTTTGATACGGGCATGGGCGTATTCGCTGCGCACGAAGACCGCGTGCAGCATGCCCGGCACGACGATGTCGGCAAGATACTTGCCGGTGCCGGTCACCAGCCGTTGATCTTCCTTGCGAACCAGGCGCGCACCCAGCCAGTCTTGTGTATTGCTCGTCATGGGTTGTCCCTCAAGCCTTGTCGCGCATCACACGCGCTGCTTCACGTACGGCACGCACGATGTGCACATAACCTGTGCAACGGCACAGATTGCCGACCAGGCCGTGACGGATTTCGTCGTCACTCGGGTCGGGGTTGTGACGCAGGAAGTCGCTCATGTTCATGAGGATGCCCGGTGTGCAGAAACCGCATTGCAGACTGTGGTTGTCGGCGAAGGCTTGCTGCAGGGTACTTAAGCTGTCACCTGCCAGACCCTCGACGGTGGTGATGTCATGTCCGTCGGCCTGCACCGCCAGCATGAGGCAGCTTTTCACCGCTTCGCCGTCGAGATGAATGGTGCAGGCGCCGCACACACCTTCATAGGTGCAGCCGACGTGGGTGCCGGTCAAGGCCAGTTGGTCGCGCAGAAAATCGACCAGCAGCAGACGCTCGGCGACGGTTTCTTCGTAACGCGTGCCGTTGACGGTGATATTGATGGTGGGCATGGCGTATTCCCCTCAGGCGCGCGCACGGTCAAAGGCGCAAAGAGCGACTTCGCGACCGAGGGTGCGGATAAGTTGTTTGCGATAGTCGGCGTCGGCAGACATGTCGCTATGGGTGCCGGCGGCATCGGCAATCGCGGCCATGGCGGCGTCTATCGCTGCGGTCTCGCCTTTGCTGCCAATGAGTTTGGATTCGCCAAGTTGTGCACGCTGCGCGCCGTCTGCGAGCCCGGCCAGCGCGATGCGTGCGGCACTGCATTTGCCACTGGCATCCAAACTCACCAGCACCGCCACGCCGATCACCGGCAGGGCGTCGGTGACGAGGCCCCATTTTTTATAGGCACTGCCCGAGCGCGGCGTCGCAGCCGGCCAACTGACCGACAGCAGAATCTCGTCGTCACGTCGTGCTGTTTCGAGCGGACCGAGAAAAAAATCGTCGGCGGCGACACTGCGTGTGGCGCCGTCGGCGGCCATGAGATTCATGCTGCCGCCCAAGGCCAGCACCACGGTCGGGGTGCATGCCGCGACATAGTTCCAGCACACGCTGCCACCGATGGTGCCGCGATTGCGCACCTGGCGATCGCCGACATGACTGGCGGCATCGCGCAGCGCGGCAAACGCGCCGAACAGAGATTCGTGATTGGCGATGTCGACGTAGCGGGTCATGGCGCCGATGCGGAGCGCGCCGTTGTTCACGATGACCCCTTTCAGTTCGGCGATACCCTGCAGATCGACCACGCATTGCGGGCGCAACATGCGCGACTTGATGGCCTGCATGGCACTTTGGCCACCGGCGAGAAATATCGCCTCGCCGGCGTCGTAGCGTGCGACGGCGGCGAGTGCCTCGGCGACACTGCGCGCACGCACGTATTCCTGAATCCTGGCCGGAAACATAGACCCTCCCCACGAACGACACACGGCGTTCGAGTTGAACGCATGAGGGCTGGATTGTAGCACCGCGATTGTGCCCGCCGACCAGTGCGCACGGCGGCCGGCACACGCTTCGTATGCCTCACATACAGGCCGGGCGTGACTGCGGCTGCGCGTCCGTCAGGGCGCGGCGAGGGCGCGTTTGACCGCGGACGCGAACGCATCGACGTCGTCGCGGGTGGTGTCAAACGACGTCACCCAGCGCGCTACCGCGTCACTGTCGCGCCAGGTGTAAAAATCGAAATCGCGTTGCAGCGCCGCCAGCGCCGCGCGCGGCAGGCGCGGGAACAACATGTTGGTTTCAACCGGGCACACCCATTGCAAACCATCGACGTCCTGAAGGGCGGCGACAAGATGCGCTGCCATGTCGTTCGCCTGGCTTGCCAGGCTGCGCCATAACTCACCATCGAGATAGGCGAGAAATTGCGCGGCGAGGAAGCGCATTTTCGATGCAAGCTGGGTGGTCTGCTTGCGCGCATAGGCAGCTTCCTCGATGAGCGCGCTGTCAAACAACACCACGGCCTCGGCGCCGAGCAGACCATTCTTGGTGCCGCCGAAACTCAGCACGTCGACGCCGACTTCGCACGATATCGCCGCCAATGACACCTCAAGTGCGGCGGCGGCATTGGCGAAACGTGCGCCATCGACGTGCACGAACAATTGATGCGCATGGGCGAACTCACACAGGGCGCGCATTTCGGCGACGCTGTAGAGCGTGCCCCATTCGGTCGGTTGCGTAATGGAGAGCACGCGTGGACGGGCATGATGCACGCCGCGTGTCGGGCCGAGCGCGCTGGCCACAAGGTCGGGCGTGAGCTTGCCTTCGATGCTCGCCAGCGGCAGCAGTTTGCCACCGCAGTAATGTTCGACCGCTGCGCATTCGCTGTTGACGATATGGGCGCTGTCGGCACACAGGATGGCGTCATAACGTCGCGTAACGGTCGCCAAGGCAACAACATTGGCGCCGGTGCCGCCGAAACACAACAACGCTTCGGCCTTGCCACCGAAGGCTGCGCGCAGGGCGTCGAGCGCATTGTGTGTCCAGATATCGTTGCCATAAGCGGAGGCGTGGCCGCGGTTGGCATCCGCGATCGCCGCCAGCACCGCCGGGTGGATACCCGCGCCGTTATCGCTGGCGAAACTGCGGCCACTCATGGTGTGTGCATATGCAAGGGCGACCAGTTGCGTTGCCGGCGCGCAAGACGCTGCTCGCGGTCTTCGCCGTCGAAATCGGTCGCGACGCGTGGGCAGTGTGTGAGTGGCAGATTTTCAAAGGTGTTGGCGTTGACCACGGTGCGTAATCCGTCAGGCAGTTCGCAGCGCGTCAAGGTGAGCACGCCGCAGCGCAGGCAGACCAGGAAATCGGCGCTCGCGGTGCCAAAACGATAGGGCAACAGCAGCGACGGGTCGGCGATGTTGAGCGTGACCGGCGCAGCCGGATGGGAAGTCCATAACGCGCCGTGGCGGCTGCAATAGTCGCAGCCACAGGCGCGCAGCACGGGCGCATCGAGAGCCGGCCAGGCTAACGAATACTGTAGATTGCCGCAGTGACAACGGCCTTGAATGGGAGAGGGCAGCGTGGCTGTAGGAGAGGACATAGGCCGCCATCGCGGGCCGCCGCAGGGCGGCCCAAGGGTCAGTTGCGCCGCACCACACGCAGGCCGGACTGATCATTGCCACGCTCGACCCGCAGTTTGTCGCGCGCTGAATTGGTCAGGCGATCGGGGCCGGAGCCGTAGCCGCCACCGCGCAGCACACGTACGTTGCAATCGCCGCCTTCGAATACACCGCCATCGGTCGGCGCGCCTTCGTAGCTCGCATGGAAACAGTCGTACACCCATTCCTGGGCATTGCCGGCGGTGTCGTGGAGACCAAATGTATTGGCCTTGAAGCGCCCGCCCGCGGTCGGCTGACGTGGATCGAGGCCGGTATCGCAGGCAAAACAATGCGCGTTGCCGCGTCCGATACCACGGCCCCACCAGTAGGGGGTATTGGTGCCGGCGCGCGCTGCGTATTCCCATTGTGCTTCGGACGGCAGCGTGTATTCCTTGCCGGTCTGCTGCGACAACCATTTGGCGTAGGCCAGCGCTTCGTTCCAGGATACGAACGTGACCGGCACATCGTTCTGTTCGGCCATCGGCCCGAGCTTGGGCATCTTGGTGCCGGTCGCCTGGCTGAACTTGCGATAGTCACCGACCGTCACTTCATGCACGCCAATGGCGAAGGATTTCATCGACACGCTATGTTCCGGGCGTTCGTCAGCGGTCAGCGACAAAGGATTGCCCATCGTAAAAGTGCCGCCTGGCACCCAGGTCATGAGCGGCCCTTGACCACCGCCGCGCAGACCGTCGCGGAAGGTGCCGCGTTTGCCAGGTTTCGCTGGCGGCTCGGCGACTGCTTGCGCGGGCGGTTCGACCGCCGCGGGCGCTGTGTCGGCTTTGGGCTCTTTGGCTTCTGGCTCGGCGCTGGCGACGTCGTCACTGGGTGGTGACTCGCCTTCGGCTTCAATTTCGCCAACGCTGACGCTCGCTGAGCCGAGCTTGTCCTGGTTCTGCATCCAGAACCAGTAGCCGCCGCCGGCCGCTGCCAGCAGCGCTACGAACAG